>JANNDQ010000707.1:0-4437 GCA_031387965.1 Chamaesiphon sp. OTE_75_metabat_567 | reverse complement strand
CTCAGTCCGACGAGACTAGTAGGCATCACTGGCAGTGCGCTACTCGAAAAAAATCCAGCTTTTAGCAAATTACCCCGTGTCGCCGAGGGGCGCACCCCGCCCAATCTCGAAAAGATTGTTGCCCTCAAGCCCGATCTGGTGATTGGTGCCGCTGGAATGCACGATCAAGTTCTACAGCAACTTACAAGCAGTGGAATTCCCACTTTAGCAACTAAAGTCGATCGCTGGGATGCCCTCGCCAGTCTCACTAAAACCCTCGCTAGCTCTGTCCAAGCCGACCCTGCACCGCTGCTAAAATCTTATCAGAGTTATTTTAAACCAAAACCAACTAAAACAGCCTCTACGTTGATTTTAGCCAGTGATCAGCCCCTCCTCGCCCCCAATAGCAAAAGCTGGGCTGGTGACTTACTAACCCAATTTGGGATTAAAAATGTAGTTGCCGATCTCCAGGGCAAAAGTCAATTTGGGGGTTACTTGACACTTTCGCCAGAAAAAGTAGTGATGATTGATCCTGACGTGATTATCCTGATTAATGCCCCTGGTACCGATATCGATAAAGTCAAAGCCAATCCACTGTTTAAAGGACTAAAAGCGACTAAAAATAATCGTGTCTATGTATTTGATTACTATGGACTAGTGAATCCAGGTAGTGTGACTTCGATCGATCTAGCTACTAAACAATTACGTCAAATCTATCGCTAGAAAATTAGTTCACCCCTGATTCTAGTTAGAATTTAACAAGCCCTAACTAGAGTTCGATCGATCAGAGTGCGTCAATACTTAAAATACTACCATCACTAAAATCAATATTTAGATTGCAATTATTCAGCAACAACGTGCCGATTTGTGGACGAACGCCCATCGCTAATACTGGCACCTCCAACTCTATTCCATCCCAAACAATCGTAGCGCGATGAACTGGTGTAACGAAATCCTCATTATTAGCCAAATTCGTATTAATACTCGCAACATAAGGCAATTGCAACTTGGTAATCGCCGCCATCGGCAAAGCCAAAGCTCCTTCAAATCCGGTATTAATAACACAGCCAATTTCTAAATCTGGAAAGCCAGATATCCGCACAATCACTTTAATTTGGGGTTGTCTCCCAATCACAATTCCATTAATCACTATAAGTCCACCTTCGTCAAAGTACCACCAACTGCATAGACCGCACTAAATCCAATCCGTTCCGCCCAGATCACCGCATCTGGCCATTCCTGCTGAAGCCTGTCGCTAGATTCTAGCAGATTATCATCGATTTCATAGTTTCCGGTATTAATATCGATCGAGATGATCTTACCCATATTTTCGCGGGTTTCGACTTTTTCGCGAATTGATCGATAAAATGCCTGTCCACGTCGGGCAATTTTGAGATGATTAATTACAGCAGTGGCTGTTTTTTCCGGCTGGTTGATACTTGAATCGTTCATCTAGGCTGGATGGTGAATGGTGAATGGTGAATCGGTATTTATTTATCGTGACAACTCTTAAATTGATAAGTTGATAAGTAAGTTTGGTTGCGTTTGCCAAACCACGCATACCGATTGTCGCGAATCTGGAGATAACCTCGATCACCTAACCATTTTAAACCAGGAACCCATCGATATAGATCGATCGCTAGATTTACACCCGGTAATAGTTTACCAATTGCTTCAGCCGCTTCACTACCCTGCCAGCGGCGGCTCAAATCATCGGTATCAATCAACATCATCCCTTGTTCACAATCAGCTGTCGTAACGCCCAGTTCACTCAAGGTGCGATCGTCTTGCATGGGGACATATTGAAATAGTTTCCCGCGATCTACTTGCTCCAACTGCTGAACAAAAGTAACGCACAAATTGCAGTTTCCATCATAAATTGCGTAATAAGACATGATTGATTAGCTAGATAGTAATAATCCCCTATCAGTGAGATAGAGGATTACTTATTTTTATTGAACCTAGATTTACGGGACTGACGGGACTCGAACCCGCGACCTCGCGCGTGACAGGCGCGCGCTCTAACCAACTGAGCTACAGTCCCATTTATATCACAGATCTCATTATGCACTGTTTAGCTATTGGTGTCAACTAGTTAGGAAAGTTGATAGGGGTGAGGGCAAACCAGATCCTAATTCAGCAGCGCGGATAACTCTAGCCACCGATTAAACTTTCAACGATCGCAGCTAATTTAGCTGCGGCACCTGACTCGCCCCGAATCTGACGGAGACTCGATCGCATCGCGGCTAATTTATCAGGATGTTCGAGATAGTCAAGTGTATATTCGGCAACGGTTTTAGCATCAAGATTACCGACTAATTCCGGGACGATTTCTGTTTGCCCCGCCCAAATATTTGGCCATGCAAATTTACGACTGCCCATCGTGCGATAGGCAATTGTATTGATAATTTTGGCGATCGGCGAACCGACCAGGGGTAAGTTAACTAAGATGCCTAAGCTCCCATCCCAGGCGCGCATGGCATCCATTTGTTGCAAAGCAATCAAAACTATCATCGGCACACCCAACGCGCCTAATTCAGCCGTATTTGCCCCGATCGTCGTCAAGCAAATAGTACATTGACTCAGCCAATCATAAGCAGGAAACTCAACGCGTAATTCTACTTTTAATCCTGCGGCTGTTTGAAGGTAAGGAATTGGTGCATCCTGCTTTAGAGTGGCGGTAGCACCATTTACTAGGGCAATAATCGGGTTTTGGGCAGGATCAGCGTAACTGGCTAGAGTCGTAATATCGATCGTCGGCGCGACGGGAATGGCAAATTTTACCTGTGGATTAGCTGCTTGTATATATTCAGCGATCGCCAACATCAATGGCAATCCCATTCCCAATTTTGCGGCTTTAGATCCAGGTAATAAACCAATTAGAATCTCACCATTTAGATTAGTAGTTGTTTGAGCTGCGACACTAGTTTGACTCTCTACCATCAAGTCGCCAACTACCGTAAATTTATCAATATATTTTGGTTTAACTTTCTCAATCACTTGACTATTCATCACAGCAAATCGATCGACTAAACCATGCCAACGCGCCTCCCACTCGGCATAGACAACTATTTGATAACCTAACCGTTTGCCAATTATAACCGGGGGAAACTGATCGCCACCGAGAAAAATCACGATTCCTTGCTCTCGCCAATCCCAATTTTCGGCAGTTTTACCCCATACTAAAAACTTAGTAAAATCCGCCGCACCCTGAACTCGATCGATCTCAGGATAGGTTTTTAAAATCTGGACTTCTTTACCACTAGCATTCGGACATGGTGACAAGATTGCCGAGATCCGCACGCGAGATCGATCGATCCCCAATTTGGCACGTAAAGCTCTAACCACCGGACGAACCCAAGTCGTAACTTCACCAGGAGCATTGGAAAGAATGATAATATCGATCGGCTGGATAGTTTTAATCATTGATCGATCGTTTATTTAGTTTCTGTTAGTATCGATATTTTGCGCGATCGTTGGGCAATTGTATCTCGTGGTACTTTAAAGTAAATTGCCGCATTACCCATGTCAAGAGATAGCAGCCAATCTTCGCCGCGATCGAGAATTTTTTTAGGTTTTGATGGCTTAATATCTTGTGCTTTGAGGATTTCGCTAGCCAATGCCCGCGCTAGTAATGGTGGAACGCTATTCCCAATCTGACGACAACCATGCCATTTTGTGGCATGAAGACGGAACCAATCTGGATAGGAATGGAGTCTAGCTGCCTCTCTAACGGTGATTACGCGCGGAAAGATCGGATGAATCGGACGGGGCGATGTATGTGCCCCTCGCGCGCTATCTGTCCCAGCTCTGAGCGTATTGCATAGCCCAGTCGGTGCAAGTCTACGAAACCTGCTAATCGGATCGGTTTTGCCCTGTAGAGTAGCTGCAAATCGAGTTTGGGAAGATGGTGTATGTTCTGTTCTGACGCTACATGTGAGCAGGTGCGGATCAAATTTACGTGGATAACTATAGTCATCAAAATCGCGATCAAGTCCCCGTAATTTCCGCCCATAGGAACTAGTTGTTTCCCATTCTACAGCGACTACATCCGATCGACTTAATCGATCGAAGTTATCAGCATTTGGCAGATCGCCGATTGCTTCCCAGACAGTAATTCGCTCTGGATTTGGGGTTGGATATTCTGGTGATTTTAAACCTTTGCGTGTACCAACTAAAAACAGTCTGCGGCGATCTTGTGGTACGCCATAATCAGCAGCATTCAATACTTGATATGGTGTCAACACATCATAGCCAGCCTCTCCCAATGCCACAATTAATTCTTCTAAAAATTGAGCATGTTTACCTAATGTTAATCCTCGAACATTTTCAAACACACAGTACTTTGGATTTAATTCTTGAACGATGCGGACGTAATGAAATACCAACTGATTGCGGGGATCTTCAAATGCCCGTTTTCCCATTAGCGAAAAGCCTTGACACGGCGCACCACCAACG
>JANNDQ010000693.1:0-2599 GCA_031387965.1 Chamaesiphon sp. OTE_75_metabat_567 | reverse complement strand
TGCCCAAATTGAAAAACTGCCAGCTGATCGGCAAGATGCGATCGCGGCTATATGTATGGCAGAATTGCAAGACGAGCAAAAATGGGAAACTCGTTTTGACTCAACGACAGACGAGCAGTGGGATCGGATGGCGGAAATGGTACGACAAGAGATCGCACCTAGCGAAACAGTTCCACTCAGTACTGATTTTCCCTCATAGCAATGGAATCAAGCGTAACCAAAACATTTCGTAAGCGGCTTGGCGATCTTCCTGTATCAGTTCAGGAGCAAGCTGCAAAAGCATATGCACTTTGGCAAGAAGATCCGTACCATCCAAGTCTTCAATTTAAACGAGTCAGTCAACGACAACCGATTTACTCCGCTCGTGTCAGTATCAAATATCGCGTCTTGGGTTTACTAGAAGCCGATTGTGTTTACTGGTATTGGATTGGCGTACACGATGAGTATGATGATTTACTCAAACGGGTGTAGCTAGCAATCTAATTTTTAAATAAATCAACTAGCGGAAACTTGAAAATATGCACAAAGAGCTTTAGCTTGAATTGGATCGATCTGCTAAAATTGAGTACTCGATCTAAATGCGATCGGGTTCGATCGAACATCTCGATCGAATAAAATCAGTAGACTGCAACAGAATTTGTGAGAATATAGCTTTTGTGAGATCCGTTCGATTATTTTCATGCCGATAAATGATTCCGAACTTCAGATCCAGGCTCAGGATATCCTGAATGCGATCGCCTTCATGCCCTTCGATCGATGTCAATCATTAAACCGCGAGCTTAGTAATATCCCTGCTCGTCCTGGCATTTATGCCATCAGACACAAAACAGATGGATTACTCTACATCGGTAAAACCAAGAGCCTACGGGGTCGTTTCACTTGTGGACACAAAGCTTTTTTGTGGGCGTGGCTCGACAAATATAACGATGAGGATGTACGAATTGCCTTCGAGATAATTTCTCATTGGCAAAACCCTGCGCTACTATTGGAATTAGAAGCCATAATCTTGAGAGCGACAGAACCACCTTATAACGTTCAGATTCCAGGTGAACGGTAAAACAATGCAAACAAAACTTATAGAACAACTTTCTGCTGCCGATGCCGAGATTATCTTGGCGCGACTACCGGAACGGATTAGAATTGCGATGATTGCTAGAGCCACTGAAATTGAATACCCGATCGAGGCTGTAGTTGAAATGGCGATCGCTAGTTTCCTCGATACAGAGGCATTGGGATTTGCCGATTGTAAACCAGGGCGCGGACAATAAGCAGCCAAGTAACCTAATTTCAAAGAAATAAACTAGCAGAAACCTGAAAATATTCACCAAGAGCCTTCGCATGAATGGGATCGATCGAGCGTTTACCATCAACAATTTCAGATACAACTTCTTGAGAACCGATCGATCCAACCAAATCTGTTTGACTAGTCCCACTATATTCCATCAGATGCAACAAGGCTGCAAGAGGACTGACATCACCCATTGGATAATGCTTGCCTTCATAGTCTTCGATCAATGTCACGATTAACGATAGAAATTTTGACTCTTCATTACTCAGATTGCGATTGGCTACTAGAGGTTCGGCGATAGCTAAGGCTCGATCGTACTCCGCTTCTGATGTAATAACTTCAGGAACAAAATCTACTAATAAATTTACATAGACTGTTCTATCAAAAGCAATCGTCATTTTTCCACGACTCCTTTGAGGGCACACTTCTAATTATAATTACTTCTGAGGCACTAACTTCATCTTGACTACTAAGTTTTGGACACGGGTTTTGCCACAATCTGGACTAGTTTGGCAATCGCTGACTTTGATACGCCTGTAGGTGAGGTTTACTTGTCGATTGATCAATTTAGGCTGGTTGCAGATATCGAAATCAGCTCCAAGATTGTATTTCACGCCACGAGGATCGATTAAGTCCACATAACACATTAAATCGCCATTGGTGAGATTCAGAACTTTGCCAGTGGTGGGAAATGAGGCTGTTTTGATGGGTTTATTGGCGGTACTGGGAACAGGATCGAAAACATGAGTAGCGATCATCAATCCACTACAGGCAGCGGTGATTAGGGAGTGATATGTGAGCACAATTTACCCAGATAAATAGCGGTGAATTTATTAGGTAGATTTTAATTTGCTCTCAATTGTTCCAATTGGCGGATAATCTGAGCATGTTGCAGGTGCTCAGAACTAGCGTCGAATTGATATAGACCCATTTGGGCATATTCTAGGGCTGAATAACTTTGGGATTCACCTGGGGGAGCCTGAATATCGGCACCTGCGACGATTAATAGATTGACAATTTCACTATAACCTGCATAAGCAGCACTAGCGATCGGTGTAAAGCCCAGCTTATCCCGGAGATTAACATTAGCGCCAGCACGAATTAATAGCTCGACAATCTTGGTATGTCCGGCGGCGGCGGCATTGCCGATCGCGGCACCACGATCGAGATCGAGGTTGACATTAGCTGCTAGCAGCGATTGGACGCGATCGACATTACCAGCACTAGCTGCTTGGATTAGTTGGATGGATTCCAATCCGGCTGTTGATGCACCTGCTTGCATTAGCAGATTGAAAATCGGGTAATTTTCGG
>JANNDQ010000687.1:0-2959 GCA_031387965.1 Chamaesiphon sp. OTE_75_metabat_567 | reverse complement strand
CAAAGCTAGCTACATCGATGCTGCGGGAAATCTTCTACGGTGCCGAAAATAAACAGTTCGCATCCTCTGGTAACTATACTTGGAGCTTAGAAGATGTGCTGAAAGCAGCCGCCTGTATGCTCATGTCTGGCCCTTTGATGGCGGGTTTGCAGATTTCGCAGCCGCGTCCGGTACCATATCGATCGAGTAGTTGTTGGAAACTGTGGATATCTTGCGATCGAACTAAGCTATATAATTCCTGACGGGAGAAGGCGAAGTGTTCGCAGATATGATTATTTACCGCGATGCCTGCTTTTTTGAGTTCGGCTTTGAGTAAGTCGGTGACGAGGGGAACGCACCCGCCGCAACCTGTACCCGCGTTGGTACAAGATTTGACGCTACCGATATCGCGAAGTTCTTGCTCTTGGATGGCGGTACAAATTTGTCCTTTGGTGACATTATTGCAGGAGCAAATTTGAGCGGTGTCGGGAAACTGTTCGACTCCCATTGCCATTGTTGCACCACTGCGGGGCGGTAAAATCAGATCCTCTGGATGAGGCGGAAGAGCCATCTGATTTTGCATCAGTTGCAGCAATGTCCCGTAAACAGTCGCATCGCCAACTAAAATCCCGCCGAGTAAACGGGTACCATCTTCATTGACTACCAGCTTTTTGTAAGTACCCGCAATCGCATCATCGATCGCAATCACTTTCGAGCCAGCCGTTTTCCCAAATGCGTCCCCAAAGCTAGCTACATCGATGCCCAATAGCTTCAATTTGGTGGACATGTCTGCGCCAGTGAAATTATTAGTTTCGTTCCCACAGAGCCTGTCTGCGGCGACTTCTGCCATGCGATAGCCTGGAGCGACTAGCCCAAAAATTTGGTTATTGTAGAGGGCGCATTCACCAATTGCATAGACATCAGGATCGGATGTTTGACAATTATCATCGATCGCGATCCCCCCGCGATCGCCGATTTTCAGCCCACACTGACGAGCTAACTCGTCCTGAGGACGAATTCCAGCGGAAAAGACGATCGTATCAGTCAGTAATTCCGTCCCATCGGCGAACTGCATCTTATGGACGCGCCCATGCTCGTCGGCGACAATCTCCGTCGTCGATTTACCCGTATGGATGCCAATCCCTAAATCTTCAATTTTCTGGCGCAATGTTGCTCCACCCGCATCATCTACCTGCACAGGCATTAATCTAGGCATAAACTCTACCACATGGGTTTTCAGCCCCAAATTTTGGAGCGCGTTGGCACATTCTAAACCCAGCAATCCGCCACCAACAACTACGCCCACCTTACAATCTTTCGCGTAGGCTTCAGTTGCTTCTAAATCGCAAATCGTCCGATAAACAAACGTACCTGGTAAATCATTCCCTTTAATCGGCGGGACAAATGGATAAGAGCCAGTCGCCAGCACCAGCTTATCGTAGCTAATCGTCAGCCCTTTCGCGGACGTAACGGTCTTATTGGCTCGATCAATACTAATCGCCTTATCGCCAACATGTACCTGAATATTGTTGTCTTGATAAAAATTTGGTGCGACGAGCGATAGATCCTCCGCTGTCTTGCCCGCAAAATAACCGCTGAGATTCACTCTGTCGTATGCTACCCGTGGCTCTTCACAAAAGCAGATTAGTTCCCAATCTGCACCTTTCGTCGCCATCTGCTCCAAGAACCGATGACCAACCATGCCATTGCCGATCGTTACTAACCGTTTTGTCATGAAAATGATCCTTCTCTCTATACTAAACTCAAGTTCATTATAGGCTATGTAGATTTGGCGATCGAGTTTGTGTCTGGTGATACATAATGCTTCAGCTTTAATCAATCTAATCAACCAAACTATTAGAATTATTGATGTCACTCTTCGGATCTCGACTAACAGAAATAGCCACTGTCTTTCTCAAACTAGGTACAATCGGTTTTGGTGGGCCAGCGGCGCATATTGCCATGCTAGAAACCGAAGTCGTCACCCGTCGGCGGTGGATTAGTCAAGCGCAATTCCTGGATTTAATCGGGCTAACGAACTTGATCCCAGGGCCAAGTTCGACAGAATTAGCAATTTATATTGGCTATCTGCGGGCAGGTTGGTGGGGCTTAATAATTGCGGGTCTGTGCTTTATTTTGCCAGCGATGGCGATCGTTTGGGTACTGGCGATCGGCTACAATCGATTTCAGACGCTGCCCGAAATAATCGCTGTATTTGCAGCAATCAAACCAGTTGTAGTGATTCTGACTATTCAAGCGGTCTGGAAATTGTCTCGATCGGCACTCAAAAATATGCCCACAGGCGTGGCTGGAGTTGTCTCGATCGGCTTGTTTGGAGTTTTAAATATAAATGCTCTAACTATCCTCTTGCTGACAGGATTTGGTGTCATGGGGGTGCAAAATTGGCGGAGCTGGAATCGGAAATTACCAGTGATTTGGTTGCCTAATATTGATTCGCCGATATTGGCAATATTTCCAGTAGTTACTTCTCATCCTTCCTGGGTAGATGTATTTACAATTTTTCTCAAAATTGGTGCGACGATTTATGGTGGTGGTTATGTATTGCTGGCATTTCTCCAACCGGAATTGGTCGATCGAACACATTGGTTGAGATCTACACAGCTACTCGATGCGATCGCGATCGGTCAAGTTACTCCAGGACCATTGTTTACTACAGCTACCTTCATTGGCTACCTACTCGCTGGACATGCTGGCGCGATCGCCGCGACAGTTGGCATCTTCCTACCTAGCTTTGGTTTCGTGGCGTTAGTGATTTATTTGGCACCTAAATTGAAAGATTCAATCTGGTTTAGAAGTTGGTTAGATGGAGTCAATGCTGGTGCTTGGGGCGCAATGGTATCAGTTGTAGCGCGATTGGCGTTTGAGACACTTGTGGACTGGGAATCGATTGCGATCGCAATTCTTAGTGGTTTATTGCTGTGGCGATCGCGGATCGATCCGATTTGGCTGATATCTGGTG
>JANNDQ010000663.1:0-1941 GCA_031387965.1 Chamaesiphon sp. OTE_75_metabat_567 | reverse complement strand
AGTTGGTTGATGCAGTGGGGTGATGAGATTGGTGCGATCTTGACTTCACTAGTCTTTATTTTATCGCCCTTTGAAAAGTCTATACCCGGACTGTCTACGGATACAGTTGGGTTCTTAATGATTGCGGTAGCTATTTTTTGGGTATTGCTGACTCTTGCTGACGAACAAAGCGCCGGAGTCACACCCATTCATGTCACGGTACTAGTGTTTTGGGCGATTTCAGCGATTTCCACTGGTTTATCACCAGCCAGAGATGCGGCAATCGGAGGACTGAGTAAACTTAGTCTGTATCTATTATTATTTGTGATGTTGGCGCGGTTGTGTCGATCGATCCGGATCAGAAATTGGCTGATTGGGATTTATCTCAACACGGCTTTAGTTGTCAGCGGTTATGGCGTACATCAATCTATTTATGGTGCCAAACAGTTGGGCAATTGGGTAGATGCTGAGTCTACGCTAGCGAAGACCACACGAGTATATAGTTATCTCAATAATCCCAATCTACTGGCGGGCTACCTGCTCCCAGCAATCGCTTTTAGTGTCGCCGCCTTGTTTATCTGGCGGGGTTGGGTTCAAAAGACGCTGGCAATTGTGATGCTGGTAGTAAATACTTATTGCTTACAAGTTACCTATTGCCGTGGTGCTTGGATTGGGCTAGCGGCGGGGATTTTGGTTGGGGCTGGGTTGGTTTATTATTGGTTGCGTCCACAGTTACCCAAATTTTGGAGATCGTGGGGATTACCGATCGTTTTAGGAGCTATTCTAACTATTGGGGGACTGGCAATTCTGGTAATTCCCAGCTTACACGATCGAGTCTTGAGTATTTTTAGTGGTAGCAAAGATAGTAGCAACAATGTCAGATTAGAAGTCTGGAAAGCTGTAAATAAAATGATTCAAGATCGACCGATTCTAGGCTTTGGGCCTGGGGATCGGGTGTTCAAGAAGGTTTACCCCATTTACCAAACTAGTCCCCGCTTCAGTGCCACTGGTGCCTATTCTGTGTTTCTCGAAACGATTGTCGAGATTGGATATATCGGCTTTGTCTGCTTGATCTGGATGCTCGTCGTCACGGTTAATTGTGGGGTTAATGGTCTAAAAAGGTTGCGTCAAGCTGGAGATCCGCAGGCTTTTTGGTTGATGGCGGCAATAGTTTCCATCGTAGCAACGATCGCGCAAGGTGCTACCGATACTGTCTGGTATCGTCCCGAAGTCCAGACTTTATGGTGGCTAACAGTTGGAATCGTGGCTAGTTTTTATCATCAACCAGAATCGGTATCTGGATTGCAAACCAGTCAATCATCAAGCGATAATTTTAACTAGTTAGGACATTATTTATCTAAATATTAGCGAGTCAGTATTGTGTTCAATAGTAAACAGCAAACTTACTATGATTTATTAGGAGTACATCCTAGTGCTTCTGTGATCGAAATTCGGCGTGCTTATCGAGAGATGAGTAAAATATATCACCCTGATACTACTACTTTTTCCACAGCGAAGGCGACGGTTAAGTTTCAAGCATTGAATGAAGCCTACGCCGCGATCAGTCATCCCGAACGTCGGTTGGCATACGATCTGGAAATTGGCTATTCACGGGTAGTTGTACTGCAGCCTACCTCTTTTCATCCGTTGAATTCCCGACCAGATAACTATCGATCTTCGGCATATCTCGATCCGACAGATCGCCCCCTGTCTAGTGGTGAAATTGCAGCTTTATTTATGCTCGGAGTGACATTTATCGGCTGTCTAGTTTTAGCGATTTTGATTGGTATTATCAGAGGTGAAATCTGAGCACTTCTTCATGCACAAACAAGCAAATAACTTTTGTCATCTCACAGCTATTGTTCGAACAAAACTATCATCTCCAGTACAATGTCTATCAACTCAGAATTTACTCAAAGGTCGCAGTCTCGATTTTGGTTGTGGCTTTGGTAATGATGTTAA
>JANNDQ010000705.1:0-5286 GCA_031387965.1 Chamaesiphon sp. OTE_75_metabat_567 | reverse complement strand
CCCGCTCGACTTAGCTGCTGGTGAAGCTACTCCTGTTGCTTTAACTGCTCCTGCTATCAACGGTTAATATCCGCTTGATTTCGAGAGAAAGATTTAAAACCCCCCTCACTGCTTGCGGTGAGGGGGGTTTTTGCGTTGGGTGTTTTTGGTTTTGGTGGGGTTAGAAACCCGACTTTTTCCTAAAAGTCGGGTTTCTTGCGGCACTAATCTGATTTAACTTCTGATTTAACTAAAGCTATAAATTGATTGAAGTTTTAACTGCGAACTTAGGCTAGATGGTAACTGAGATTTGGGGTGGTTTTCTCGATCGAGTTGCATCTGCAAACCAGTTAAAGGATCCTGTCCATTTGCTACCAAAAATTCTAACCGAATGATGTGGGGCATGATGGCGATCGCATCCAATATTTTACCAACTGCTTGGACGTATGGATGATGAGCATCTTGATACCAACCTTCAACTGCTAGATTAGCTTGATCGAAGCCCAGGTGGAAGGTGAGGGAAGGAGTACCAAATAGTGCTGTCCCAACGGGTCTACCTTCCTCCTTGAGCAGGAGATTGTGGGTTTGGGCAATGTGACGCAGTTTGTCGAGTCGATCGTACCTTGCTGACACGTCTAAGGGTTCCTCGTTCCAGGTAATCCCGACGGTGACGAGATAGGTTTGGAGCAGCATGTGACCAAGCTTTTCGGCTTTGGTGGCGAGATAGTGATTGTTGTAGTCATTGGCTTCGATCAGCAATGGTACTCGATCGACCATTTCCAGTCCATAGCCTTTGAGTCCAGCAATTTTGCGAGGGTTGTTGGTAATTAGGCGAATTTTGCTGATGCCTAAATCATTAAGTACCTGAGCACCAACACCATAATTACGCAGATCGGCAGGAAAGCCGAGGCGGTTATTTGCTTCGACAGTATCGAGTCCCATATCTTGGAGCGAATAGGCTTTGAGCTTATTGATCAAACCAATGCCCCGTCCTTCTTGCCTCAGGTAGACAACTACTCCCGCGCCAGCATTTTCGATCATCTTCAGAGCGGCTTTGAGCTGCATCCGACAGTCGCAGCGGAGGGAGCCAAGGGCATCACCTGTCAAGCATTCGGAGTGCATCCGCACCATCACAGGCTTGCCGACGAAATCAGCCGGATTGCCTTTGACAATTGCGACGGTTTCAGTTTGATCTAATAAGTTCCGATAGCCATAGATTTCAAACTGTCCAAATTGACTGGGAAGCCTAGTAATTGCTTCACGATTGACAAATCTGTCGTGGCGCAGGCGATAGCTAATCAGATCGGCGATGCTAATAATTTTTAGTTTGTGCGTCTGAGCATAATCAATCAGATCTGGTAATCGCGCCATCGAACCATCGAGATTTTGAATTTCACAAATTACCCCCGCTGGAGCTAAACCAGCTAGCCGAGCTAAGTCTACGGCGGCTTCTGTATGTCCTGCTCGTTTGAGTACACCACCTGGTTGGGCACGCAGGGGGAAAATGTGTCCTGGACGGCGGAGATCGGATGGTTCGGTATTTGGATCGATCGCGAGTAAGATGGTACGGGCGCGATCTTCGGCAGAGATGCCTGTTGTGACTCCAGCACTAGGACTAGCATCGATACTAACGGTAAAGGCAGTTTGATTGGGATCGGTATTATTTGTCACCATCAATGGTAAATCCAATCGATCGAGCTTGTCACCCGTCATCGCCAGACAGATTAAGCCTCTGGCATTGACAGCCATAAAATTGATATTAGCCGCAGTCACTGTCTGGGCGGCACAGATAATGTCACCCTCATTCTCTCGATTTTCATCATCTACGACCACGACCATTTTACCTGCTGCAAAGTCCACGAGGGCGGTATCGATCGAATCAAACTTAAAATTGGTCGGGTCAGTAGGTGAAGTTGCTATCACAGATCGGTAAAATGTTGGTAAACTATATAGTCCATCGCAGCAAGTCAAAATTCAAAACTTCAGCAGGTGGGTGTGTAGGTGAGAAATTTCCTTACTGCCCCATTGCCTTCAAACTCTAAATTTGAATTCAAGCTTGAACTAGTTTGCAGGTGTCACCATCAAAAATATGGTGCTAACTCTATTCTTATTATATAGGTCATAACATTCATGGGTGAGCAGATTAACCGCCTTCAAGTTGGGATCGTCGGTGCGTCAGGTTATGGCGGTGTCCAGTTGGTGCGCTTATTGCAAGATCATCCGGCGATCGAAATTGCTTATCTGGGTGGAGACAGCAGCGCGGGTAAAAAGTTCGCCGATCTCTATCCACATCTGGCTCACGCCGTGGATTTGAAGATCGAGCCGATCGATGTCGATATCATCGCTTCCCGTTGTCAGGCGGTCTTTTTAGCCATGCCAAATGGTTTGGCGTGTGAACTTGCCCCCAAATTAATTGCCAAAGGTTGTAGCGTTCTGGACTTATCCGCAGACTATCGGTTTGCCGATTTGGACGTATATACCCAATGGTATAAGATTCCGAGAGTCGATCGAGAAACCGCCGCTCAAGCTGTCTACGGTTTACCCGAACTCTATCGCGCCAAGCTCAAAAATGCCAAGCTAGTCGGCTGTCCTGGCTGCTATCCTACCGCTAGCTTACTCGCCCTCTCCCCCCTGCTCAAGCAAGGTCTAATCGATGCCGACACCGCAATCATCGATGCCAAATCTGGCACCTCTGGCGGCGGTAGGCAAGCTAAAACTCACTTATTACTCGCCGAAGCCGATAATAGCCTCACCGCCTACAGCGTCGCTGGACATCGCCACACGCCCGAAATCGAGCAGATCTGTAGCGATCTCACCAGCAACGAGGTGAAAATCCAATTTACTCCCCACCTAATTCCGATGGTGCGGGGCATCCTCACTACCGTCTACGCGACCATTCGCGACCCTGGTTTGGTGACAGAGGACTTGATTACCATTTACAGAGCTTTCTATCGCTCCTCACCATTTGTGCGGGTCTTAGACGGCGGCGTTTATCCCCATACTAAGTGGGCAGCAGGAACTAATCTGTGCTACATCGGGCTGGAGGTTGATGCGCGAACTGGCCGGATTATTGTGATTTCTGCGATCGATAATCTGATCAAGGGTCAAGCTGGACAAGCAATTCAGTGTCTCAATGCTATGATGGGCTGGGATGAAACTCTGGGACTACCGCAAATGAGCATCTATCCTTAGATGTGGTGATGTTCTGGTTTCGACTCCGCTCAACCATCGGTGGTTGAGCGGAGTCGAAACCAAAACCCGTCTAGATATGTTGGTACTATCCTTCTGCCTCAGCAGACGCTACGAGAACGGCGCAATACATCTATACTTTTAACTACCTACATCTTGCCCATTTGAGCTGCGACTTCAGCAGCGAAATCTGACTCTACTTTCTCGATGCCTTCACCGAGGATAAAGCGGGTAAAGCGGCGAACAGTGATTTCTTCACCCAACTGCTTGGTAGTTTGACCAATCAATTCAGTCACGCTGATATTCTGATCCTTGATGTAAGGTTGATCTACCAAAGTCATCTCTTTCAATCGCTTGTCAATCCGACCTTTGACGATCTTTTCCTTCATCTGGTCTGGCTTGTTGGCGATATCATCGCGTCCCATTTCGATTTCGGTTTCCTTGGTGGCGATCGCTTCAGGAATTTCAGCCACGTTGATATACTCAACGTTTGGACAAGCTGCGATCTGCATCGCTAGGTTCCGGGCTAGATTCTTGAAATCTTCGTTTGTAGCTACGTTTGCTGATGCACAACCGAGTTCGATCAATACACCAACTCGTCCACCCGTGTGGATGTAGGAATCAACAGCACCTTCGGTACCAGCCGCAACTGTGTAGTTAGCTAGACGGCGAACATTGAGGTTTTCACCAATTTTGGCGATCGATTGGACGATCGCTTCTGATACTTTGATGCTACTATCAGCCGCATAGGTTTGGGCAAGCAGGGTATCGACACTATCAGCGGTGATTGCTTGTTTCGCCAAGCTTTGGACGAGATCTGTGAAGGCATCGTTCCGCGCTACGAAGTCAGTTTGACAGTTGACTTCAACTAGTACGCCAGATTTACCATCAGCTTGAATAAATCTATCAACTAAGCCTTCAGCCGTCACGCGGTCGCTTTTTTTACCAGCCGCTACCATTCCTTTCTGACGGAGCCATTCAGATGCTTTGGTCAAATCACCTTCAGTCTCGCCTAAAGCCTTCTTACAGTCCATCATCCCTGCACCCGTCTGGCGGCGCAGTTCTTGAACCATCTTTGCAGTTATTTCAGCCATGTTCCTTTATCTGTATTCGCGATGGTTGTGGGTGGGTGAACAAGAAGAGGGGCAAAGGATAAAGCATACCCTTTACCCCTCTTGCTCAATTAACTAAATAATTGGTATCTGAGAGCTAATTTTAAAACACTCAATACCTAATTTTAGCCTTCGCCGCCTTCAGCGACTTCTTCGCCTTCTTCGTCGTACTCTTCGCCGTCGCCGAAGTCTTCAAAGACTTCGCCTTCGCTGTCGAGTTGACCGTGACGACCTTCATAAATCGCATCGGCGAGTTTGCCGAGGATTAGTTTGACGGAACGAATCGCATCGTCGTTGGCAGGAATTGCGACATCAACCAAATCTGGATCGCAGTTGGTGTCAAGTAACGATACGATCGGAATACTCAGCTTTTTACATTCCAACATCGCGTTGTACTCCCGACGTTGATCGACTACGATCACGATGTCAGGCACCTTCCGCATGTTCTTGATTCCACCCAGATACTTCTGGAGCTTCGCCATTTCCCGACGCAGTACCGAAGCTTCCTTCTTGGGCAACAGATCCAACGCGCCGCTATTTTCACGACGTTCGAGATCCTTCAACCGCTCTACGCGAGTTTTGATCGTCGTCCAGTTGGTGAGCATCCCACCCAACCACCGTTGGTTGATATATGCAGCACCGCAGCGACTCGCTTCTTGAGCGATGATCCCTGCTGCTTGACGTTTGGTTCCCACAAACAGAAACCGTTTCCCTTGCTCGGAAGCTGTCCGCATGTAGACATAAGCTTCTTCCATCAACTGGGCAGTTTGCACCAAGTCGATGATGTGTACGCCGTTGCGCGCAGTGAAGATGAATGGAGCCATTTTGGGGTTCCACCGTCTGGTTTGGTGTCCAAAGTGAACGCCAGACTCCATCATTTGCGCCAAAGATACTACTGGCATAAGACTCAATTTCTCCTAATCGGGTTTATCCTCCACCCAGGCTGTATTTCATAAATGAAACACCCGAATTCCTGAATGTGCGAATTTTTAGACAACCTTTTTAT
>JANNDQ010000657.1:0-1520 GCA_031387965.1 Chamaesiphon sp. OTE_75_metabat_567 | reverse complement strand
TTAAAACAGATAATATAACAATACATTATAGCTTTCTATCTTTTATCTATCGATTGGGGGATATTAAAAATTAGATCATCTATCTTTTTTTCGGGTTTTGTTAGGTATCAGCAGTAGGAATAAAGACACGTCTGGGCAATTATGATTTAATTCTAAATATTTCTATGGATCTCGATCGAGGATAAGTCAATCTAGCTACGGCGGCTGTAATCGAATCGCCAGATGGCAGATTTTTCGGTAAAATGCTAGGACAACTAATCACTCAATCCTTAATTTGATCGCCATGAACCCAGCAGAAAATAATGAACCCAGCGACAAAACGCTGGAAGCCATGAGACATTTCTCAGAAACTTATGCTAAAAATACTGACACTTACTTCTGTGTCGATCTTTCTGTGACTGCTGTAGTAATCAAAGGATTGGCGAAAAATAAAGAAGAGCTGGGTTCACCTCTTTGTCCCTGTCGTCACTATGAGGACAAGGAAGCTGAAGTCAAAGCTGCTTTTTGGAATTGTCCTTGTGTCCCCATGCGCGAACGTAAAGAATGTCACTGCATGTTGTTCCTAACTCCAGACAATGATTTTGCGGGGAAAATGCAAGATATCTCACTCGAAGAAGTCAAAGCGGTTTAATCAACGCTGGGAATGCGCAGGGGTAAAGGGTTGGGGGTAAAAGATTGTTCGATCTGTGTGCTTGATTTCTTGCCCACTCGCTTACGCCCCTCATACTCCCACTCCGAACATTAAAACTCATGTCCAAATGCTAGTATGTACTTAGGTGTATCCTCGCCAAATTTAATTATTTTTTAGCTCAAGCCCATGTCTGTCAATGAATCGATCAGTCTAAATCACGTTATTCCAGTAGATCGAATCAAATACGATGATCGTGGTTTAGTTCCGGCGATCGTCCAAGACTACTTGGATGGTACGGTACTGATGATGGCATGGATGAATAGCGAATCTCTCCAAAAAACGCTAGCCACAGGTGAAACCTGGTTCTGGAGTCGCTCTCGCCAGGAATTTTGGCACAAGGGCGCAACCAGTGGACATATTCAACACGTCAAACATATTCGCTATGACTGCGATAGTGACGCACTGCTGATCAGTGTCGAGCAAGTTGGGGATATCGCTTGTCACACTGGAGCGCGTAGTTGCTTTCATCAAATTGATCCAACTACAAAAGCCGCACCACCAGCCGATACTCTCTCAGATTTATATCAGACTATTTGCGATAGGCGTGACAATCCCAGTGAAGGCTCATATACCCAAAGCCTATTTGCCGGCGGCGACAATAAAATCCTCAAGAAAATTGGGGAAGAAGCCGTAGAAGTAGTAATGGCTTGTAAAGATGATCTCCCGAATGAAATAGCTGGAGAAGTCGCCGATCTTTTTTATCCCGAGCGGCGGATTGCGAGGTTCGGTGAAGCGGCGAAAATTCCCGTGTTGAATCTCGCACCCGAAATGCAAAAAGCTGCCGACGAAAAGGGCACGTACTTTCACGGGTTTTCCAACACGCATTTCG
>JANNDQ010000643.1:0-5096 GCA_031387965.1 Chamaesiphon sp. OTE_75_metabat_567 | reverse complement strand
ATAAAGATCGCGCACTTGCTAAAATAAGGTAGAGTTTGAGGAAATTCGGCTATGACAGTGACTACCGCCAAGTGGACAATCGCAGAATATCATCAGTTAGTTGAGACAGGGATACTCGACGATAAACGAGTAGAGTTATTAGAAGGAGTCATCGTAGATATGCCGCCAGAGGGAATGCCCCATGCTGTTTATTGTACTGAATCAGTTGAGTACCTGAGATCTTTGGTGGGGAATCGAGCAGCAGTCCGTGAAGCTCATCCGATCACCCTGCCGAATGACTCTGAACCAGAGCCAGATGTTGCCATTGTCCGCGCGCCCAATCGCCAATATCTGAGTCACCATCCCTACCCAGCCGATATTTTCTGGCTGATTGAATATGCCAACACCACATTAAAAAAAGATCTCAACGACAAAAAGCGAGTCTATGCAGCAGCGGGAATTGAGGAATATTGGATCGTAAATTTGCAGACTTCAGAACTAATCGTATTTCGCGATGTGCAGAATGACATGTATCAATCTGAAGCCAGATTAGCAACTGGAAATATTTCCCCGTTATCCTTCCCCTATCTCCAGATTGACGTTTGTAAGCTATTTACGATCTAAATCTCGCTGTAGTGTAAATTCACATCGTCTGAAGCCGAGTCGGGATCTAATTCCCATCGATAACGATCGCGTTCTTCGATCGCTTCCTCAATCCCCAGCGGTACATCATCATCGAGAGCAATTCCTACCGCCTCTGCTAATTCTTCGGTATCATTTTGGCTGGGAACTGCGGTGCTACCACCAACAGCCTCATCGCCATTAACCTCAGCTCGATAAGCATCCTCTTCAGTTGTGAAGTAATCTAATTGCGGGTCTTTCATTTGCTTATTCCGATTAGTTGAAAGTTGACATTACTCGATCAATAAAGATTGAGGTTTTAAGTATTCAAACTCGATCCTCTTGTATATCGTATCTGACGGGATCTGGGTAGCGTCATCCTCCAAAAGGAAGATTTAGTAGCTCAAAAGTGATTAAATTTAGTTGTCGATATCATTGTTCACTACTCGACACACGTCTATGTTTAAACCAGCTTTGCCCCCTTGGATCGTGCTCGATCCTCAACTGATTCAATGGCTCCAAGAGGACATCGGGAGAGGAGATCGCAGCACCCTAGGCTTACCGAATATCGATCGAGTCGCCACCGCCACTTGGATTGCCAAGGAAACGGGGATAGTTGCCGCTCTGCCAGTTGCTAAACGAGTTTTTGAACTGCTGAACCCCCACGCGAAATTTGAGCTGCTAGTTGCTGAAGGAGCGGCTTGTGTGAGCGGAGAATCGATCGCGACAATCACTGCCGATCTCGCCACTCTCCTCATGGGCGAACGTACTGCCCTAAATCTCGCGATGCGGCTGAGTGGAATCGCGACTGCGACTAGCAAGTATGTCGCATACATCGCCGATCTACCAACCAAATTAGTCGATACTCGCAAAACCACCCCAGGTTTGCGCCTACTCGAAAAGTACGCAACTACCGTCGGTGGTGGAGTCAATCACCGGATGGGTTTGGATGATGCTGTGATGATCAAAGATAACCATATCGTAGCAGCGGGCGGGATTAGGCTGGCGATCGAGAGCATTCGACAAAGCATACCCTATCCACTGACGATCGAAGTCGAAACTGAATCTCTAGAACAAGTCAAGGAAGCGATTGATTGTCATGCAGATATTATCATGCTGGATAATATGCACCTAGATCTGATGCGTCAAGCGGTAGGAATAATTCACCAAGCTAATGAACGAATTAAAATCGAAGCTTCCGGTAATATTACGCTGAAAACTATTCGGCAAGTCGCGGAAACGGGGGTAGATTATATTTCAACTAGCGCACCAATTACTCGATCGTCTTGGCTGGATTTAAGTATGCGAATCACGCCTCTTGACACTTAATAATCCGTTAATCCATAACACTTCTAAAACTTAGATGAAGAAATTAAATTTTGACTTGTCGGTTTATACATTTGACATTGATGCGGCTGGACATGTCGGAAATAACGTGTACTTACAGTGGGTCGAGATGGGTCGCTGCAAATTTCTAGAGACTGTAAATTTCCCCATTCACACAGCAATGGCAAGTGGAGTTGTCCCTGTGATTGCCAATATGAATATTGCCTATAAGAAGCCGCTGTATCTTGGCGAAAAAGTTTTATTAGAAATGTGGCTCTCTGAACTCAAAAAAGTAACCCACACCCTTGAATTTAGATTTTACAATGGAGCTGGATTACTTGCCGCAACCGGACAACAACGAGGTGTGTTTGTTAATTCAGAAACACTTAAACCATCAGCTTTATTACCGAACATCCGCGATTTGTTTATCCCTTATGTGCATCACAGTGAATGATTGTATAGATCTAGGATGATAGAATACTAAACAATTTTGATCTCTGGCGATGTTTGAGCAGCTACAATAAAAGTATCCGCGCCGCTCACAAAATTCGGGTTTTGCCCAATCGTCACCTTGATGCTGACAATCACTCCTGAACACGAGAAACTCATTCAAAATCACCTGGATACTGGACGTTACGCCAATGCTGAAGAAGTTTTGGAGATCGCTCTGCAACTGCTCACGCGCCTGGATACCGAGAACCAAGCCTGGATCGAAGAAACACGCAATCAAATTGCGATCAGTATCGCCGAACTCGATAGGGGTGAAGGTGTTGATGGCCCAACCACGATGAATCAATATCTTCAGAAATTTCAGAAGTAAGATGACAAAAATTCTTGCGGCAATAGAATAGAAATATTTCTGTAAGGATGTAGAACTAATAAATCTTTATCACCACTAATAACCACCTGGACATCTCCGGCAATTGCTGTAGCTAAAACCATCTGATCTTTGGGATCTCGTAGTTCAGAAATGATAAGTTCTTCAATTATAACCAGAGTCATCAACCTTTTTGCTACATTTACCACTTCATCAGCACTAAGCTGTAACTGACTAAGACGCTTTTGCAATTTGGGTTTCCGAAGTATGTCTGTCAGTTCTGTGAGGATATTTTCTGAACTAATTGCTTGAATCTGCTGTTTTTCTATCAGTTTAATAATGAGATTTGGCTGACCACCCCATAGCAATGCTGACAGCCAAACATTCGTATCGATAACAACTCTCATGTTACTAATGATCTTGGCGATATTCGCGTACTAATTCACTCAATTCTTCCAGAGTTGGTTGTTCTGGATCTACACCCAATGACTGCACTCGCGATTGTAATTCATTTAGGGAGATTGGTTTTTGAAGTTTTTGAAAGAAGATATTTTCGCCTTCTTCCCAAATCATAAATTCATCACCTGCATGTAATTTAGCCTGGATTTCTGGTGGAATTTCTAGCTGTAAATTAGATGTGACGCTAACAATTGTGGCTTTACGCATTGCAATTCTCCTCAGTAAAAGTAATAGTAATAAATCTGCCGACCCTAACTTACTAAAATTATCTCTATTCCTTTACTAGACGAGTTGAAAATTCCTGCCATCTACTATGAGCAAACTCAGATTTCAGATAAAAAGGATGTATTTTTGATTTTTCAATATCCCAATCTAGTATCCGTAAAATACATCGTTCTAGAATCCATCGAAGATTAATATTGGCAAAAACTAAAGCTTCATATTCTTTATGTTCAAACCTTTCACCATGAATTATTCTGTTCCTGATCATGCTTAATGATACAGGAGCTTCTTTACTTGTACCTATCAAAGGCCATAAATCATTAATATCTATTTGATAAGATTCGCGGAATGAGTTAAAAGCTGTATCAAATGAAATTCTGTTTAATTCTTTAATTTTCGCATACATTAATTTTCTTTTATTTTTCTTAATTTCATTCTCATTGTCCTCATCTTTCACATCTGCAAATAAATCATGTTTGCCTATAAATTTTTTGATGTCCTTTGAAAATTTCTTACAGGATTCGGATTTTTCTTCTAAGATAAAGTGAAGATTTTTAGTGTCTCTAAAGCCATTTACTAAATTCTCCAACCATGAATCTCTTATATCATAGTATATTATTACGTTGCTGAATTACATTACATGCTAACGATTATTACTGATGGTGTAAAATCAAGGAAAATATACGTCCCTTAACCTTTATCAGTCAATGCTATCAAAAGAAAACTATGCTCGATCGAGGATAATTTCTTTAAAATGTGAGTATTAACTCAAAAAGATCGACATCATATAGCGGAGCCTTTCATTATGAACATCACAAATCTCAGTGAAACAGACATCCGCTACCACACCACCGACAAATCCTTCAAACGCAGTGAAGACTACTATCGCAGCGGCGCAGTCACCAATCTCTGTCAACGGGGAAACTGCCTCGGCGGAGAAGTCGCAGGCAACGAAGCCGCACCCTACCAAATCACCATCCAATTTGATGCTGGTGGCGTATCCGAAGCAAAATGTACCTGCCCGTATGATTATGAAGACTGGTGCAAGCACATCGTCGCTGTGGCTTTGACTGCGATTCGTCAACCCGTAACCATTCAGCAACGTTTGTCTTTGAATGAGTTACTCGATCGATATCAAATTATAACATTTGCATTATAATAGCTGTGTACCCTAAAATCTAAGCTTCCTCATGGATGATTGGTCGATCGAGTTTTATGCTCTGGAAAATGATGAATCACCATTAGCAGATTGGTACACAGCTCAAAGCACCAAAGTCCAAGCCAAACTCCTGCGTACCTTCGAGCTGTTAGAGGATCTGGGAATTGAGATCGGAATGCCTCATGTCAAGCCATTGGGCGATAAGCTATATGAAGTCAGGGTTAGAGTAGATCGTAATAACTTCAGGGTCATCTACTTTGCTTATACCGATCGACGATTTATCTTGCTGCATGGTTTTCAGAAGAAAAGCCAGAAGACCCCGACGAAAGAGTTAGAGACAGCTCAAAAGTATATGAAAGATTTCTTAGAACGTAATTCAGATTAAGCTCTTAACCTCAATACTTGAGAAACAACCATGACAGCTAGAACGATTAAATTGAGCGAAATCAGAGCAAAAGCTCTAGCCAACCCTAGAGTAAAAGCAGAGTATGAAGCACTGAAAGATGAATTTCA
>JANNDQ010000624.1:0-2477 GCA_031387965.1 Chamaesiphon sp. OTE_75_metabat_567 | reverse complement strand
GGAAAACCAGTCGATTTGGTCATCGATGGACTCAAACCCTTTCTCGATCCAGGCGATGTAATCATCGATGGTGGTAACTCGTTATTTGAAGATACTGACAGACGCACCGCCGACCTCGAAAGCGCTGGCTTCACCTTCATCGGGATGGGAGTCAGCGGTGGTGAAGAAGGCGCACTCAATGGCCCCAGCATGATGCCAGGTGGCTCAGAAGCTGCCTACCGCAATCTTGAACCCATTCTCACCAAAATCGCTGCTCAGGTCGATGACGGCCCCTGTGTTGCCTATATCGGTAAGGGTGGAGCCGGACACTACGTCAAGATGGTGCATAACGGGATCGAGTACGGCGACATGCAATTGATTGCTGAAGCTTACGATCTCCTCAAAAATGTGGCTGGATTGGATGCCCAGCAGTTGCACGAAGTATTTACTGAGTGGAACAAAACCGATGAACTCAATTCATTCTTGATTGAAATCACCGCTGATATCTTCAAATATGTCGATCCTGAAACCAACAAACCGCTAGTGGAAATGATCCTCGATGCTGCCGGACAAAAAGGCACCGGACGCTGGACAGTTCAAAGCGCTCTAGAATTAGGCGTATCGATTCCGACGATTATCGCGGCTGTGAATGCGCGGATCATCTCGTCGATTAAAACTGAACGGGTAGCTGCATCTAAAGTCCTGACTGGACCAGAAGGTAAGTTTACTGGAGACGTACAAGCATTTATCAACCAGGTTCGAGATGCCCTGTACTGCTCGAAGATCTGTTCCTACGCCCAAGGAATGGCACTCCTCGGCGCAGCGTCTGATGCTTATAAGTACGATCTAAATCTGAGTGAGACTGCCCGAATTTGGAAGGGCGGCTGTATTATTCGAGCTGGATTTTTGAATAAAATTAAGGATGCTTTCAAGGTAGATCCAAAGCTGCCTAATCTTCTGCTGGCACCAGAGTTTCGCCAAACGATCCTCGACAGGCAAACCGCTTGGCGCGAAGTGATTTGTCAAGCTGCGAAGCTTGGCATTCCCGTGCCAGCATTTAGTGCCTCACTGGATTACTTTGATAGCTATCGTCGTGGCAGCTTACCGCAGAACTTGACCCAAGCTCAACGCGACTATTTCGGTGCTCACACTTATAAGCGCGTGGATAAGCCAGACTCTGAGTCATTCCACACTGAATGGACTAAGTAACCCAAGTTGCTACCTACAACCCCAGCGGTTAGAAACCGCTGCTTAGATTGCAAAGTCCGCCTGTGGCAGGCTACGTCAACGCGGACTAATAAGCTAATCGGCGTTCGCGTAGCGTCTCCGCTAGGAGAAGGCGGACTTCGCAGCATCAGCCACGACTTTAGTCGTTGGCATTCTGTTAGGTAGCTTAGGTTAAGTAAAGAGTTGAGAGTTGTAGAGTTGAAAAACTAGGCGTTGCTGATTTAAAGTCTGATTTGCCCTCACCCCACCAGCATCGCATTTCGATGGTGTAGATCCTGGATCTCTCTACATGGTAAGATATCGTGCCTGCGGTAATGCATAGTGAGAATAATCTCGCTCAATAGTAACGCAAGATACAATAGACAATTACAAGGTTAAGGAGAGATCGATCGTGGCGCAGATGTATTATGATGCCGATGCTAATTTAGACCTATTAAACGGCAAAACTGTAGCAATTATCGGTTATGGTTCCCAGGGTCACGCTCACGCTCTCAACCTCAAAGATAGCGGCGTAAATGTAATTATTGGCTTGTACCCAGGTAGTAAGTCTACCGCGAAAGCTGAAGCCGCAGGCTTGGCCGTCAAAACAGTTGCCGAAGCAGCTAAAGCCGCCGATTTGATTATGATTTTGCTGCCGGATGAGGTCCAAGGGAAGATCTATGAAGAAGAAATTAAACCCAATCTGAGCGCGGGAAAAACCATTGCCTTCGCCCACGGTTTTAACATTCACTTCGGCCAAGTCGTGCCGCCAGCCGATGTCGATGTCATCATGGTTGCGCCCAAAGGCCCCGGACATACAGTTCGCTATGAGTACGAAAAAGGACAAGGAGTACCTGCTCTATTCGCCGTCTATCAAGATGCTTCTGGTCAAGCCCGCGATCGAGCGATGGCTTATGCTAAAGGCGTGGGCGGTACCCGTGCGGGAATTCTCGAAACCACGTTCCGCGAAGAAACCGAAACCGATCTATTCGGGGAACAAGCAGTCCTCTGCGGCGGTTTGTGCGCGTTAATTAAAGCGGGGTTTGAAACACTAGTAGAAGCTGGTTATCAGCCCGAATTAGCCTATTTTGAGTGCCTCCATGAAGTCAAACTGATCGTCGATCTCATCGTCGTCGGTGGTTTAGCAGAAATGCGCAGTAGTATCTCAAACACGGCAGAATACGGCGACTACACTCGTGGCCCCCGCATCATCACCGATGCGACTAAGCTAGAGATGAAGAAGATCCTTAGCGAGATTCAAACCGGACAGTTTGCCCGTGAATTTATCCTTG
>JANNDQ010000600.1:0-6342 GCA_031387965.1 Chamaesiphon sp. OTE_75_metabat_567 | reverse complement strand
TGCACTTGGGGCGAAACTCGAAACCTATTAGAAATCGGTATGCTAATCCTCACTAGTGCCCTAATCCGCACGGAAAGTCGCGGCGGACATTATCGGACTGATTTCCCAGCGATCGATCCAAACTGGCAAGTACACTCGATCATCGAGCAAAATCAGTGGTCTAAGTCAGAATTGATTTATTAAAGAGAATAAGGTGTCTGAATCTCCATCCTAAAAACCTAATTATTAATTATTAATTAATTTAAAGATATCACGTAGGGTGGGCACTGCCCACCAGCTAGGTTTCAGACACAATCTATTTTATAAATAATTGCATCTACCTACTTATACTTTTGTAATCGATTGATTCTTATTTTATTAGCCACCGCTAAATTCAGTCCATTACTAATTTTTCTGTCCTAATTCCTCCGCCAACAACTGCTGATATAATCCTGCCAATTTAGGTGTCATCGAATTATTCTCAATCCCATAGCCCAAACTCGTCCAGGTACTCGATAAGCGCTTCCGAACTTTTTCTAACTGATCAGACTTTAGCAATTCAGTAATATCCATCCCCCACGCTTGTGGATCACTGAGCCAAGCATGAGCTACTTGATCTTGATACTGAGCTTCAAAACTGTAGTCACACTGGAATACAAACAGTACGCAGTCAGCTTGAGGATGATACTTTTTGGCAAGTCTCGTCCAGGTAATATCGATCATCTGATATCTACCAGCGGCTGTCGAGCAGTTATCGACGTTTGGGCCATTGACAATTCGGACACATCGGGCTGGATGGCGACGGAGATTCTCAAAATGAGTCCCGCCGTAGATGAGTGAGTAAGGCTGGGGGTCGTTTGACTCACTCATCGAGATCATCCGCATCAACGCCCGAATATAGGGATCACCGCCTTTCATCACCAAAGGTACTGTTTGTCTAGTCTCCGCAGTGGAACTCTCGATCTGTGGTGATAGTGATGATTGAGGTTGGCTCAATTTTAAGGTCAAACCGATCAAGAGTATAAATCCGATCGCGATACAGATCGCTCGAAAACGTTTGCGCTGGCGTTTACGTTTATCCATGCAGGATGGGGAACTAAAGATTGAAAGATGAAGATCATCGAAATGCGTCGATTTGGCGAACTTATATCGATAAACAAGTTTCCTCTTGGAGCATCTTAACCTTTTGAGGGCATAAGTGAAGCGTCGTTTTTATTTGGGGGTTCCCCCCGAATAAGAAAACGACAAGACAACACTAGCCTAACTAATTCGATCGTCTCTAGCGGATTGCCCTTGGCACGCTCCGCGAACAAAAATCATCGGGTATGCTAAAGTTCTACCTAAACGCTAGCAAATAAATCTGACCAACTCTTAGCTACGGCTGTCGGTGCGCTGACAATTTCTAGCACTTTATTTCTAGCTTGAGGATTAGTTAGTGACTCAACGCACACCCGCGCCACCTGCTGCCTGGGTATACTACCATCAAAGAGGGTATCCGCGCCTGACATGATCACAGGATTAGGATTGTCTTCATTTTTCAGTCCACCCGGACGCACGATCGTATAGTTGAGTCCACTGATCTTCAGGTACTGTTCAGCTTGCTGTTTCCACCACAAGATCAACCAAAATAGATTGAGCGGATGGAACAATTTGGAGACGCACAGGGAGGAAACAAACACAAACTGCTCGATCTTTTTGGCTTTAGCAGCATCTACCAGATTTTTGGTACCTTCACAATCCACCTGATAGGGGCCAAGCGGGTTTAGACTTGGTTTAGCGCCAGTAGCACAGAGGATCACTGTACTGTCACCGATAGCTAAGTCGATCGAATCTCGATCGAGTACGTCACCAACGACTAATTCTACTTCAGCAGGTAGAATTCCTCTCGCTTTGGTAATGTCTCTAACCATTGCCCGCACTGGAATCTGGCGATCGACTAACTCTTGGACGATTCTGCGTCCCGTTTCTCCTGTCGCTCCGGCTACAAATGCTTTCATGAAGTTTTTGTTAGGATAGGTGGTAGATTTAGCTCTCTCACTATCTATGTTAGAGACAAAAAACAATTGAGCGGGTACTTTTCGTCAAAAAATTAGCAACTACAACAGTTGGTAATTTTAGTTACAATCTAAATCATTAAAAAGTTTCCGGTTTTCACGATCTAAAGCTTGTAAATAGATTTAACACTCAGCACATCACAGGGATAGAAAGGGGATGCCAGTAGAAACATTAGTAAAAAATAGCGTACAACAGAGTCCTACTTTGACAAATCCCGATTTATCGCAGCAAAGTGTGGAGTCGGCAGATGCCAGCAAGCCTCAGCCTTTCTGTTTTTCCTACCGTTTCACTGATGCCATGTTGATGGGTGCAGATGTGCAGACAGTGGGCAAATATCTGGATGCTCATCAGGGCTGGTTTACTCGCTGTGCTCACCCGATGAAAGCCCAACCGATTGGTACCAATGGCTACGATCTAACTATTGGCAAATTCAATTCTTGCGGCTATGTTGTCGAACCGAAGATCGGTTTGGAGCTATTGCCTCACGAACATCATGTATATCGGATTAGAACTGTAGAAATCCCCGATTACACTCCATTGGGATATGAAGTGAGTTTCGATGCTCAGATGCGGCTGGTAGAGACCTTAGACGGCGACAGATTGGGTACCAAGGTAGACTGGGATCTGGATCTACGTGTCTACATCCAATTTCCCAAGTTTATCTACAAGCTACCTTCCGGTGTAATTCAGACTACGGGTGATAAAGTCCTCAAACAAATTGTCAGTCGCGTTTCGCGCCAATTAACCCACAAGGTTCAGCAAGATTTTCACGGCAACTTGGGCTTAAAAATCCCTAAGCGTTAGATTTGTCTTACTGACTCGCCCAGTGGTTGGCAACCTCTAGAGCGGCTGCAACTACCCGAAAATGTTCATCCTGCTGGAGCCGAGCGATCGCGGCTGTTGTAGTGGGGTTTTTGAGGCGTTGGAGGGCGATTGTTGCCCGCCAGCGGTTGCGCCAAGCTGGATCGTAACAGAATTTTAGGAGTATGGACAATGCGCGATCTTGGTACGGCGAAGTTAAGAGATGTCCGAGTGCTAAAATTCCCACTTCTTTAACTGATTGAGTCTCATCAGCGATCGCAATTTCGGCGACAGTCAGCAGTTCGCCAGGATGATTAGTGTCAATCAACAGAGGAATAATACTTTGACGCACTAGCCAATTATTAGTATTTCTAAATAAATCTACCAGTAGGGGAATGGCTCGATCGCCAAAATCGACGATCGCATTTGCCGCTTCACCCATCACATTTGGATCGAGATCGCTGGCAATCACGCCTGACAACAGTTGAAATGACTCTTCTACCAAATGATTGCCCAACCCCATCACTGCCATGCGGCGCTGCATAAAGTCACCAGATCCCAGCAAACGGGCGAGTAACGGTACTGCAATGTCAGCAGGAACTTGGGCTAGCCGATCTAATGCGGCTTTTTGTCGATCGATCGCTTTACCCCGCAAGTCTTGCTCGATCTGCTCCAAATCCACAGGTAACTCATTGTTATCGGGCATATTAATCTGGGGATTTCACTCACCTTCTAATTATCGCTAATTTACCGACTTTGTACAGCAAACCTTGCTTGTTCATGAACGATCCTGGTGAAAGCGATCGCGGAAATAGTATTCTTAAAGCTATTAACACCCGATCGATAACTTCATTATTCCTGCCTGATGGACATCTATTTTGTCTTCTTGACGATTTCTGCGGCTACCTATGCCCTATTTAGTTTGGGGCTAAATCTCCAGTGGGGAGTAACGGGGCTGATTAATTTCGGGCATGTAGCCTTTATGGCGATCGGGGCTTATAGTACTGTGCTACTGTCGATTCAGGGTGTACCAATTTGGATTGCGGTCTTGATCGGTGCTGGGCTGTCAGCGGTGCTGGGATTGCTGATCGGCATCTCGACACTGAGATTACGAGAGGACTATCTGGGCATTGTTACCATTGGCGTATCGGAATTAGTCCGATTGGTGCTCAAAAATGAGGGCTGGCTGACGAGAGGTACCTTTGGCATTCAGGGCTATCCAGTGCCGTTTAAGTTCTCACCAGATTATCCTGTCAGAATTCTATTAATTGTCTGGCTGACTGTGATTTGTGGGCTGGCGCTGTGGCGGCTATTGCTGTGGGTGCGGGCGGAAATGTCGAGAGTAATCGGTGGATCGATCGCCAGTATCTTTGTGCTGACTGTATATAAATCTGGTGCTTTATCGCTCTACAACTATGACCCCCGCGCCGGATTGATGCTGCTGACTTTGACGACACTAATGGTCGTTTATATTGGGTTAGAAAGACTGGTAAACTCTCCGTGGGGACGGGTGCTCAAAGCGATTCGTGAGGATGAAGAAGTCCCTAAAGCTCTAGGTAAGAACGTGTTTTGGTACAAACTTCAAGCTTTTATGCTCGGTGGGGCGATCGCCGGAATTTCTGGTGCGTTTTATGCTTGGCAATTTACTGTTTTTCCTGACAATTTTGAACCGTTAATTACTTTCAATGCCTGGATTATTATCATGCTGGGCGGCTCAGGCAATAATCTTGGCACAATTATTGGTGCAATTATTTTTTGGGGATACAATACCATCACTCGCGATGAATCTTTCAAAATCATCTTCCGTGCTCTACATCTAAATGATACTCAGCAAGGTGCCTTTCGAGTGATGATTATTGGTTTAGTGCTAATGCTAATTATGGTTTTACGTCCTCAAGGTATTATGGGTAAAAAAGAAGAATTAACATTAGGTAGATAGTTGATGATTTATCAAAGACAGCCTCAGACTATTGAATCTCACCCACAATTCACACACAAGTTCGTAGGGGCGGGTTTATGGAATAACCTACGAATAATTCTAAAAACTGTAATCAAACCCGCCCAACCTCACCAATAACCGATCGAATGTCATCACCCCAAATTATCACAATCGTTGGCGAAGCCTTTCGGAACGAGAATCGATCCTAGTGAGGTTAGGCGGGTTTGTTTAAGATCGATCGAATTTAGCAGTATTTATTTGTACAAACTTGTCCCTATAAATCAACCCCTTTTTGTGAGAGCTTTAGTAATTTTTCATCTCGCTCTGATAATGTAACATCATGCTTTGCTTCTGAACTTCCATCAAAAAGATAAGGTGAAGATTTTTGCAGTGTCTTCAAAAACTCCTCTTCGGTGAGATTTGCAAAATGATTAGTTATTATTTTTTCAAATTTTCTAGGATCGATCGGCATACAATTTAAACCTCACTATTAGTCATATATACATGAATATTCTATTAAATTTAATTTGATAACTGAAATTTGAACGTGGGTTCGATCGTGAATAGCTGAATTTGGGAAAATTTGCTTTCCTTCCATAAAAGCAGAGCGGATAGCACCAATTGAATCTACTCCAGCGTCTTCTTCTGTGACTGTCACGAGATAGTCACAGAATGCACAATCTAAATTGCGTTTGCCTGGAAGGTTAGGATTCTGGGTTGGTAATGTTTTCCCCGTTTGTTCGCACATGCGTACAAATCCATTATAGCTGTCCGACCAAAAATCGGGATTAGCTAGGTTTGCCATATCTAAAAGATCGAGACAAGTATTATCTAGTCTGATTCTAGATTTTATGACTGCTGGCTCCTGTGGGTAGATTTTTTGCGCCCAGTACAAGGCATGGTTGGGAGCATCTTGCCAAAAATAAACTCCCGTGCCTAGCCAATCATAATCATTCATGCTGGGCTGAAAGCCTTCTGCGATAATTATTTCAGCGCGACTGCGGCTGGTACCATGATAGCCATATACCCATATTGGATCGATCGAGTCGTCGTTACTACTTGTCATCCTTAAAAATTGATTCTCTCATGACAATCTTATCTCGATCGAGATTATCACGATCGATCCTAATGAGGTTGGGCGGGTTCGTTTAAGATCGATCGAATTTAGCGATATTTATTTGTATAAAACAGCTCCTACAGATCCATACTGTGGAAATTACTGAGGGCAAGAGCAGTTTATCGGTATATAACTGTTGTTAGCGATTGATAATATTGTAATATGTTGCGAATTGAATTTGGTCATTTAATGTTACTTACAGTATTGTTGTTACCAGGAGTAGTTTCTGGCGTGATCGTCTCACGGAAAATTCGCTCTCCTTTAGCTTTATTTTTTACCATTAGCTCCTCACTAGCTAGTTCTTTCACAGTTAGTCTATTGGGATTGTTGTTCTGGAAACTGATATCACCATTTATTTATCATTTATTTCCAAATACATTATTCACTGTTAGAGATGAGTATTTACCTTGGTTCCTAACTCCAACAGGACTGATTAGTGGAGCCATTTTAT
>JANNDQ010000585.1:0-5663 GCA_031387965.1 Chamaesiphon sp. OTE_75_metabat_567 | reverse complement strand
GATCGGTGAGCGCAAACAACGGTGCATTACAGGAGTCGATTTTTTACACATGAGATTTGATAATTCGGTTAGATAAAACTGATGATTATTTCATCACTCTAGTTGCATTAAAAATTGCTGCTAGTGCCACCCCCACGTCGGCAAATACAGCTTCCCACATGGTGGCTAATCCCATCAAGCCCAGTCCAATAAAGATGACTTTAATGGTTAGAGCAAAGATAATATTTTGCAGTACGATCGCGTGAGTTTTCTTGCCCACCTGAATTGCTTCGGCAACTTTTGAGGGTGCATCTGTCATCAACACGACATCCGCAGTTTCGATCGCTGCATCCGAACCCAATCCCCCCATTGCTATTCCCACATCAGCTCTGGCAATTACAGGTGCATCATTGATGCCATCACCAACAAAAGCCACTTTTCCTTTGTTATGAAACTCCGATAGTAGTTTCTCGATCTCTGTAACCTTATCTTCGGGCAATAGCTCTGCTGCAAAACTATCAACTCCCAAAATTTTAGTAATCCGTTGTGCCACTGCTTGTGAATCTCCGGTTAGCATCATAATCCTTTCGACACCAGCAGCTTTGAGATCGCGAATTGATTGCACTGCATCTTCCTTGATTTCATCAGCAATAATAATATAGCCAGCATAGATACGATCGACGGCTACATGCACTACTGTTCCCTCCACATCACAAGTATCATGAGCAATATTTTCGCGGTGCAACAACCGATCGTTACCCACCAATACTAGCTTTCCTGCAATCGTCGTCTGGATGCCATGGGCAGCAATTTCAGTGTAATTAGAGATGTTGGATTCATCGATCGGTCGATCATAAGCAATGCGAATTGATTTGGCGATTGGATGGTTAGAATTTGCTTCCGCCTCCGCTGCGATACGTAATAAATCAGCTTGCATAAACCCATTGTGAGGGACAATTTCAGTAACTTTAAATACGCCCTTAGTAAGTGTCCCTGTCTTATCGAACACGATCGCTTTCACGCCAGCTAAAGTATCTAGAAAAGTCGATCCCTTCACCAAAATCCCGCGTTTAGCCGCTCCACCAATGCCGCCAAAATAACCGAGGGGAATACTAATTACCAATCCACATGGACAAGAAATGACCAACAAAACCAGAGCGCGATATACCCACTCGATCTGAGTAGCACCTGGAATAACCAGCGGTGGAATTAATGTCACTAATAGTGATGAAATCACTACAATCGGTGTATACTGACGAGCAAACTTAGTAATAAATTTCTCGGTTTGGGCTTTTTTACTACTGGCATTCTCTACCAAATCGAGAATTTTCGCGATCGAAGATTCCCCGAACAACTTAGTAACTGTAACCGTTAATACCCCAGTTTGATTGATCGTTCCAGCCAGCACAGTTTCGCCTGCATTTACTGTGCGCGGCACTGATTCGCCAGTTAGTGCCGATGTATCGACTTGAGAATTACCATCGATTACTTTACCATCTAGAGGTATTTTCTCTCCTGGCTTAATGACAATTGTATTGCCAACTTTGACCCGTTCTGGTGCAACAACTTCAATCCCATTCGCTGTTTTGAGATTGGCAGTATCAGGACGAATTTCGAGTAATGAAGAAATTGAGCGTCGCGATCGACTGACGGCTGATTCCTGAAATAATTCACCGATTTTAAAAAATAACATCACTCCTACAGCTTCGGGTAGTTTATGAATCGCGATGGCCCCCACCGTCGCGATCGTCATCAAAAAGTTCTCATCAAATACTTGCCCGCGTAAAATATTGCGTCCGGCAGTAGTTAATACCGTCCAACCACTCAATAAGTAAGCCGGAATGAACACTAAATATTCGCCGATCGAATAAGGTGTGTCATGCAATATTTTCTCGAATACTGAACCCAATACAAACAAAGCAATGACACTTGCAACCAAGATACCTTCACGCTGTAAGCTAAATTCTCCTCCACTATGAGCGTGGTCATCTCCGTTTTCGTCACCATCATTATGACTACCGTGGTCGTGGCTACTATGATCGTGACTGCTATGTTGAGCTTGAGAATTGGATTTATCTTCCTCAATGGTATAGCCCAAACCAGTCACTCGTTGTTTAATATCTGCCTCACGCACTCGATCTGGGTCATAAGTGACAAGTAGCCGCCCCGTTGCCACCACCACAGAGATTTCAGCTACCCCTGCTAGCTGCTCTACAGCATTTTCAATTTTCATTGCACAGCTCGTGCAGTCCATGCCGCCAATTTGCAGCCGTTGGGTTTTGAGCGCAGGTATTTGAGTCATATCTGTTGCGGAGATTATCGAACTAATATTTCAGATTATAGAGCAAAATCACAATACCTGAAAGTATATTCAGATGTATAATGATTCTTATTCTTAAGGCTATAATTTGGGGAGTAGTTTATCTTCTTCAACTAAACTTTTTATGACTGAGCAGGAATACTCAAACAAATTTGCCAAAGACAGTGGTGCGCGGGCGATCGAAGATACTCATGTCCCTATCTGTGACGATCAACTAGTACATTTAGATAACGTTCGTCAACTGCAATTGGAAATTTTACCAATGGCTGAAGCCCAACGCAGAGCCGAACTGCTCAATGTTTTGGCAGATCCCAATCGGTTGCGGTTGCTCTCTGCACTGGCAAACCAAGAATTGTGCGTCTGCGATCTGGCGGCGGGTTTAAAAATGGGGGAATCGGCTGTATCTCACCAGTTACGAGTGCTAAAATCGATGCGAATGGTTAGTTATCGGAAGGAAGGGCGAAATGTATACTATAGTTTGGCAGATGGTCAAGCGATCAAATTGTATCGCTCGATCAGGTTAAGCTTTGAGTCTATTTCCTTGAGTTAGCTACGATGTGGAATGAGTGAGATCCAAGCAAATACTGTACCAATTGTAACCAGTAACTCTGTAACTAGTAGAATAACATTGCTTGCTGAAATGTGATTTTTGATCGAAGCTACGGCCCGTGTAGGAGCAAACCAAAATCGCAGATTTCGGAATAATAGGGATGGACGAGCACTAAAACGGTATTTGAGATCGACGATTGACAGCAGCAGCGGAACGCCACCAATCCTCGCGGACATGAGTAAATGTACTGCCAGACATCCAAACATCATCACCCAGGATGTCAGATGTAGCATATACCACAAGTGACCTAATTCTCCCTGCTTCAGCCAGCCCTCCTCCATCTCTCGACCTGAAACTAGAGCAAAAGTAGCTGCCAGTAATAAGAGTGTATTGACAATCCGGTGCAAACTATACCACCAAATCGGCTTACCAATTACAGCTAACTGTGAAACCGAATCAGCTTGTACCAATCTGCGGCGACCGGCATCAAAGCTATACAGAGCAAAGAATGGCATCACTAACAAAAAGGCTCGCCCAAATAGCTTGTGGATGCCCATAATTCTGGGAATAGCTGGAATCGGTAAGTGTCCAATGCGCCCATCATAGATATTGTAGATAGCAATACCAGTGAAGATAGCTAAAATAATTAGAGTCGCGATCGATCCGTGCAGCAGTCTCAACGCCAGCGGTTGATAAGGTTTTGCTTGAGCCATGAGATTGAATGCTAGATTTAGGAACTGCGTTGAATACTGGAGATACGATCGAGTAGTCGGTTAGAACAATAAAACCATCCGAATTGCGCCAATAATTAACGGATTGTTCGCTGCATTATTATTAGTATTCCAAATCACCTGAAGATCTGGGGTGATGGCAACGTCTTTCGTCAAAGGAATGCGGTAGAAGGCTTCAAGATTAGTTTGGGTTGCATTGCCCACATTTGTTTCGACAAACGGCTGACCGATGGCGATTGCTGCCTTTGAGCCTGGAATAAATAAGTCTGGAAACGCCATACCTACCGACCAAGTAGAAGGGGACAATTTCGAGCCATTAAATGTGGTTTTCGCAAACCCATCGAAGTTATTCGGGTTCCGTCCATCGATCGTTCCAAACCCATACCGCCCAAATAGGGCGAATCGAGGGCTAAGTGTCCATTCTGCGTTGACACCACCAATGCTGTAGTCCCGATTATTGACGGAAGCACCCGTGTACTGGAGGCGAACGGCGAGCGGTGCAGGATCGTCACCGCGTTTGGGAGCATACTCTAGTTCCATACTGCCTTGATAAGGTGCCCCGAATAAACCTTGATTGTTAGCGGGTGTAGAGTTAGGAAACTGGGCTGCCCCCGCAGTATACACCGCCCGCACACTAAACGCGCCACCTTGAGGATTCCAGCGTAATGAGCCAACAGCACCGCCAGGAACGGGAAATAGCAAAGGGTTGTTTTTGAAAAAAGTGGATGAGAAATTCAGTGCTTCATCGTTGGTATAAGTGTTCCCATCGAAGTAATTATTCACGGCATCAACTGGCCCCAGCGTTACCAACAAATCGCGACCGAGCGGAAACTGGTAAAACAGATAGTTCAATGCTACGCCTGGGCCTGCGCTGGAATAGTCGAGATCGAAGGTGTTGAAGCGGATATTGCCGCCAAGTCCGGGGTCTTGCCCCAGCACACCTGCGGTTTGTCCGCCGTTACCAGTTTGGAGCTGTGTAAAAAGTAAATCCTGACCTGTGAAGCTAGTACTGAGATTCAATCTCACTCGTGCTACAGCAGTCGGTTGGGCATTACCACCAGGCTTAAAGTCACCAGAGGGAAAGACATTAGGAGTTGTATTGCTGCTGCGAATACCTGGATTGTTGGAGCTACCGCCAGTTATCGAAAAGATGGCTTCACCAGACAGCTTTGTGGTAGTAGAAAACTGTTGCTGTGCTAACTTTGTCGTTCCCGTTTCTAGGACATCAACGCGACCTTTCAATGTCGCTAATTCTGCTGCAAATTCTGCTTGCAGTTTGCGGAAAACCTCTAAATCTTCTTGACGAACTAGATCGGTTTTTCCAGCGGCAATCGGTTTGCTAACGCGCTCCGAACAGTTATTTAGAACTAGTGCAAACTCGGAGCGCGAGATCGATCGCTCAGATTGGTTCAGATAACTCCCACTGCACCCATAACGTTCAACCAGCGATCTCAATGCTTCAAAAGCCCAGTCTGTCGATCGGATATCTACTAGTTGGGAGCCAGAAGTTGCCCGCTCGATCGCTCCAGTAGATTCAATTTTAGTCTGCACAATTGGCGGTGCTGCTTGAGCAAAACCAGCGGTGGAAAAACCTATCAGCAGAAGTTCCAGGATAGCTGCACCGATCGACCATTGTTGCCAATTCATTCTACCTACACCTAATCCTACAATAAATTTTAAAAGCATTAAGTATCTGTATCTGACTGGTTACGAGATTTCCTCGGAATCAAACCTGTTAGAACAACACCTGTAATAATTAGACTCAATAGCCCTAAACCAGTAGCAACTGAGTAGAATAGATCGAGACCAAATATTTTACCTGTATGCACCTTAATCATTAAATTAGCCGCATCACCAAATCCTAATTTTTCAACGATCGGAATACTAGTTCCGGTGAGGGCAATTAAAGTTATCGGTAGCAGCGTCACGATCGACAACTGCCGATGGTATCTACGAAGCAGAGCTTTGATATGGACTTTACGCATAGCAATTTACAAAAGTTGATAAATTTTGAATTATGGAGTAAGCGGCTACCCCACCGATCTGATGACAACTGCTTACTGAGCTGATCGCACGGCTGCAT
>JANNDQ010000448.1:0-3335 GCA_031387965.1 Chamaesiphon sp. OTE_75_metabat_567 | reverse complement strand
GAAGGCGAGGGCGGCACGTCTGGCTTGTCCAGGATAGGCTTTATCGATCGCAATAATCGCCGCCTTGTAGCTCAATGCTTCCATCGGCAGGAAGAAGTCTACAATTTCTGGCACCTGTTGGCGGAGGATGGGCGTGTAGATCAGGTTGAGAGCGATCGCAATCATCGCTTCTTCCTTAGGTGGACGACCGCTAAAAGTGGTCAGATAGACTGGATTTTTGCGATGGGTCATGCAGTTGAAGCGAATCAACGGGCACGGCTTGGATTGGTTATAGTAGCCCATATGGTCACCAAATGGGCCATCGACCATTTCTTCACCTGGCGTAATCGTCCCTTCGAGTACAAATTCCGAGTCAGCAGGTACTTCGAGATCGACTGTCTTGCATTTTGCTAGCTTGATCCCGCCCCCACCATACAATCCAGCAAATAGCCACTCGGATAAATCCATCGGAATCGGCGTAGCGGCAGCCATAATCACCAGCGGATGTACGCCTAGCGCGATCGCAATTTCTAACTTTTTGCCCTTCTCTGCTGCTTTGCGGAGGTGCCGCGCACCACCCCGCACCGACAACCATTGGACAGTCATCGTATTTTTTGATTGCAGCTGGAGCCGATACACGCCAATATTGGGTGTACCCGTCTCACAATCTTTAGTAATCACTAATCCCAGGGTGATAATCTTGCCTGCATCGCCACCGTAAGGGCGGATTAAAGGCAAGCTGTTTAAGTCTAGGTCATTCCCCTCAATTACTACTTGTTGACAGGGTGGGAAGTAATCTCGACTCGGCTTGGCTTTAAGGACATCAAATAATACTTTGCCAAACTCGACTGCTTGACCAATTTTCTTGGGTGGTTTAGGCTGCTGGAGCATTGCCAGTTTGCGACCTAGATCTTCTAGCTCCTCCGGCTTGTTCATATTCATCGCCCAGCAGATCCGTTCTACTGTGCCCATGATATTCACGGCTACCGGATATTTGGCACCCTTGACATTCTCAAATAATAAGCCTGGGCCACCACACTGTAGCATCCGATTGGCGATTTCGGCAATTTCTAAGTCGGAATCTACGCGGGTCTTAATTCGGCGTAATTGTCCTCGTTGTTCGAGTACATCTAAAAATTGTCTGAAGTCCTCCGCCATGCGATCGCCCTTTGTAAAGTTATGTCTCTATTCTAAGGGCTGTGGGGGATGAGAAGATTGGGAAGTCAGTTTTTAACCGCTGGTGTAACTAGTAATTATTTCTGCGTCCGAATGCTATAGAAAGCATAAGTATCAAAGAGTGCGCCGACAAATCCGCAGACTAGACCGATCGTCAGCATTCCCTGAATCGGGCAGCCACCACCAAATGTATCGAGAAAGTCAAGCAACATATCGGTCGGAATTTGACCAATCGATCCGAAGCCAGGAATGCAAGTAAGCAACCAAGTACTAGCCAAAGAGCCAGACATTACCAGCATGGGCGCAAAAAAACTCATTACCACTGCCAAAGATAGAGAACGTAGGAAGTTTGATGACACGATCGGAACCTTACCTGCCGAATGGCTGAAAGAACTGTCTTGAAAAGGTGCTCTACTCGGGGAAACCCCTGTTCCCGCACTTTTCGCTGTCTTGAACAGGTGCTCTACTTGCGGGAAACGGTACGCTGTATTTAGCCCACTCACATATCATAAATTAGCAATCTAGCGATCATCCGAATCTGTTAGAAATCTTAAAATATAATTAAACTTTTAAGTTATTGGCAGAAAATTCTGATGAAAATCATGGGACAGCAGCTTTGACACTGCCTGAACAACTGTGAGGACTGAAATAGCGGCGACGATCGCCACCCACAGACCGCTACAATAAGGAGAGTAGTGTTAACAATATTCCAAATCCTGAGAGGATATCAGTGCCTATTCTCATAAAGTTTTGCAACGATTAGGGTAATCTTTAAAGATAGAGATTACACACTTTTGATCACCGAACTACCCTGACGATCGTAGGCAACTACTTTGACTCATATATCCAAAGCTATGGAGAACAAGCACCCAGCCCAAAATACAACCCTATTGCGACAAGTGTTGACCAACATTCAGCCGGATAGTTGTCCAAAACACTACAACTTTCACATGCACACCAATTGTTCTGATGGTAAACTGACTCCCGAAGCATTAATGACGCAAGCTGTGGAGATTGGACTGCGGGGCATCGCAATTACCGATCATCATTGTGTGGAAGGCTATTACCGTGCTGACAAATGGCTAGCAGAACAAGAAATTGACTCTTTACACCTGTGGACTGGGATTGAAATTACCGCGTATCTTCCACCTGTCGATGTTCACATCCTCGGTTATGGTTTCGATCCACTAGAGCCAAGTTTAGCCCCATACCTGACTGGACGTGAACCTAGGGGCGTGGATGCTCGCGCCGAACGAATTATCACAGCACTACATCGAGCTGGCGCGATCGTGGTATTGGCGCATCCATCCCGATACCGTCGATCTCCAGCAGAACTGATTCCTACAGCTGTGTCATTAGGAATTGATGGGGTCGAGACTTATTATGCTTACAACAATCCTAACCCCTGGATTCCGAGTTTTGAGCAGACCGAAACAGTTAAACGTTTAGGCAATAGTTATAACTTGCTACATACCTGTGGTACTGACACCCACGGATTGAATTTGCTACAACGACTGTAAGTGTGGTTTGTGCTTAATTTAACACTTGTAGTTTAATAGGGAAGTATAACTACAGGTTAAAATTGTTGAGTCTACAGGAATGGATAATCCGCTCAAAGTCTTTATGTGTAAAAGATTGTGCGATATATTAGCTGAAGTTAGGTAGAATCGCTAATTGCCAATCCGATCGCAGTTGTTTATGATAGGTGACTAGGGATATTATACCTCTACTGAATTAGATGTCTTCAAATTCGATTAAGCCGCTCAACGGTCAAGCTTTAGATATGGGTACCGATTCTATCCGTGGATTGCTCGAAATGACAAAGCCGACAGACCTAGATGTCGAACATCCAGAACTTAGACTCGGTAGTGAGGGTGGTCAACTGGTTGCCATCCCTGCCACTGTTACTGTATCGGCGGCCGAGGCTACCACTCATCTCGATCGTCGTAATGATTTACCACTAGAGGATATTCGGGTAGCCGCACTCAAACTAACGCTGGAGCGACATCGCGGTGAGCGTCAAATTGTCCTACTGCAAGATTTTCCCGATCCTGATGCTCTATCAGGTGCTTGGGCGTATCAACTGATCGCTAAGCAGTACAATATCAATTGCGATCTAGTCTATGCAGGTGCCCTCAGTCACCAAGAAAATATTGCCCTCGTCAAACTGACAGGATTAC
>JANNDQ010000426.1:0-4156 GCA_031387965.1 Chamaesiphon sp. OTE_75_metabat_567 | reverse complement strand
GCAAAGTTGCTAATGATGAGCCTGGAGCATACTACCTCCAAGATCTCCTCGATGCTGGTGTCGAGACTAATCTCAAACTCCATCCGCCGGAACCAGGGATTACAGGTAAATGTCTAGTTTTTGTGACTCCAGATGCAGATCGGACAATGAATACCTTCTTGGGTATCTCCTCTAGCTTGTCAGATATTGAACTAGTAGCTGACGCGATCGCCAATTCTACTTATACTTATATCGAGGGCTATTTAGTCACAGGTGAAAATAGCAAGCAAGCAGCAATTAAAGCCAGTCAAATCGCTACTGCCGCAGGTCAAAAAGTCGCCCTGACGCTCTCAGATCAGAATATGGCAAAGTTCTTCAGATCGGGACTACTGGAGATGATTGGCGCTGGCGTGGATCTATTATTTGCCAATGAAAGTGAAGCATTCGAGCTAGCTGGTACTCAAGATTTAGCTGAAACTGTCAAGTATTTAAAAACCATTTCCAAAACTTTCGCCCTCACTCTCGGTGCTAAAGGTTCGCTAATTTTTGATGGTCAAACATTAATTGAAATCGCTCCTTTTCCAGTGCAAGCGATCGATACCGTCGGTGCAGGTGACATGTATGCTGGGGGTGTATTGTACGGCATTACCAATGGGATGGACTGGGCAACGGCTGGACGCTTGGGTTCTTTATCCTCAGCGAAATTAGTGACAACCCTCGGCGCACGGATGGCAACAGCAGATCTTCAATCTTTGTTGGCAGAAGTTAAGGGTATTTGAGTTGGACTCGATCGCTAAAAATTGGCTAAAAAGATGCAGAAGGTGTAACGATATTTATACCTTCTGCATTGTTGATCGCAAAAGTAAAGTGTTTGCCCAATTAGCTGTCTAGTTGGTGAGCACAATTGTTATGGGATCTTTCATATTGTCACGACAAGTAAACGTTGAGGATTTTTGAGTTACGGGCGACTCATATTTATCACCGCCAATTAGATGACGGTAAGTAACTCGGATATGAGTTTGTTCGTCATTGACTTTTTTTAGGTCGCGAGTTTTCTCAAAGGATTTCTTCTGTTGTAGCTTTTGCTTCCCATCTACGCCAAATACTCCAATTTCAGTCCGATATTGACCGCTGTCATCGTATTCCAACTTGGTAAGTTTAATTTCATCCTTGGTAGCATTTATGAGTTTAATCTCCACATTTTTACAAGTTTCCGATCCCGCGATTGCCGCTGGTGGCATCCAGGCACTTGAAGCGACGATTAATAGAGAAGGAAGTAATAAGAGAGATGCTTTCATGGTATTTGCTCCTATGAGTTATGTGGTAGGTGAGATAAAATATCTTCTGAGTAGCATGAGTTGCTCCTGTCAGAAAAATTCCTAGCTGGTGGGGTTGATGGCAATATGCAATCAACCCATAGAGCATAATGTAGTTGGATATTAAGCCACTACAATCTATGTATTGAGTCGAACTGTGTGCGTACTTCCATCGATACAAGCAAAAGGATTGCTAAGTTCCTCAACAGCAGCTGCAAAATTGTTAGGGCCTTGTTTATGTTTGTATGTAACTCGGAAGTGGGTCTGACGATTATCAATTAGAGCGAAATTTGTCTTCGCCTCATGCTTTTTGCCCGATTGCACTTGCTCTGCTCCACTTGCGCCAAAGAGATTTTTTTCTATATATATGTTTTGAGTCGTATCGTAGTACTCAAACTTCGTTAGTTTGACCGTATCTGAAGTTCGATTGTCAAGCTTGACTTCTACATTGGCACAGGTAGAAGGGGGAGTGACAGGGGCGATAACGCTACCGGGAAAGGTAGATCCGGGATTGATGGGAGTGGTAGAGGGAGTAAGAGATCCGGGAATGGGAGAGTCAGTAATGGCAGAGGCACGATCGCTTGCACCGAAACACAGACTAACTGCTAATATCGATAGCAATACTTTGGCAGGTAATTGAAATTTATTGAGATTGGTGAGGGTGGAAAATTTCATGGTGATGTTCCTAGATTTACTAATTAGACTCGCTCTATATTAAATAGATTAGCTAGAGATCGAGTTGGTGAATATTCATCAAGCTTGGCTGATTTTTATCCTCCATTCTTGCTGTTATTATTAGTACGCGCTCGTGATGCGATTGGATCAAAATTCTCAAATTTTTTTTTGAAAATATTCTTCTAAAATGTTGAAACCTTTGTAGAGAATGCGATTCAGCATTTCAGATGCCATGTAGATATTAGGTTTCAAGCTGGAATACAGCATTTTGCAGCTAAATAAAGTAGGATTGAGAGGAAAAGTAAAATCTTACAAACAGAGTTTAAATAAAAGTTGTAACAGTAAATTAATCATTATTAATCGACATTGAAAGTGATGTAGGATCTGTAGAGCTAAGTGTGGTAATCCATTTGGTGGTAAATTCTTTTTTACACTCTATGAAAAACTCACCTGATGCCGAACTGGTGCATAATTTGCGGATCGGTCAGCATCAAGCTCTAACTGTTCTGTACGATCGATATGCAGGTTTGGTTTATAGCATCGCTCACCAAATCTTGCAAAATGCTCAGGAAGCAGAAGACCTCACCCAAGATATTTTTTTAACATTTTGGCAAAATAATAGCTTTAACCCAGATCGTGGATCTGTAAGTAGTTTTTTAGGACTACTGACGAGATCGAGAGCGATTGACAAAATTCGGAAGCGGACTACTGCTAATAGTTTTTTGTCTCGCTGGCAGAAAACTGTGACGGAGGAATCTACAGATCCCTCACCGTTAAAACGGGCGACAACTGCTGAAGTTCAAACTTCTATCCATCAAGCGATGCAAGCATTACCAGAGCTACAGCGTCAAATCCTCAATCTGAATTATTATCAAGGTTTGAGTCACAATCAAATCGCCGAGTCTTTGAATCTCACGCCTGGAGTTGTCAAAAGTCGTCTCCGACAGGCTCTGGTGCAACTCAAGACACGTTTGGCTGGCGTGGACATATTAGAAATAGATTAACCATGACAAATTCCACCCTTTTTGACAAAACACAAGAGCTAGCCGCTGGGTATGTGCTAGATGCATTAGAGCCATCTGAAATAGAATTGGTCGAGCGCTTGATGTTAGAAAATCCAGCCCTGCGCCAAGAAGTCCGAGAACTACAAATGGTCTTGGGCGGTCTTGCCCTAGATGTACCCCAACTCCAACCACCAGCTCATCTGCGGGCTAGAGTCCTGCAATCCTCAGAGATCGCTCCTCAAGTGGTAGCAGTGCCAGCAAAAAAAAGGAACTGGAGTATAGTTGTCGCTATCTCTGCTCTCATTGCAGCAGCAGCACTATCGCTAGACAATCTCCGACTACGACAAGATCTCAATTTTGCTCAACAGAAGACACCTGAACGGGTTGCCAACTTGTTACAACGCCCCAACAGTAAATTAATTGCTTTAACAGCTCAGGCGACCGCAAAAGGTGGTGGTACAGTATTATTTACACCGGGCAAATGGCAAGAAGTAGTGGTATCTGTTAAAAATCTACCGCCACTACCACCAAAGCAGGTGTATCGATTGTGGTTAACCCTAAATAATCAGCAGACTATCTATTGTGGTGAATTTCGCACAGATCGACAGGGAAATGCTTCGCAGCCGATTAGTCCACCCCAAGTACCACCCGTTGGCACAAAAGCCACTGGTCTTTTTGTCACGGTAGATCGCGAAGATGCACCCGCGTTACCCACAGGAACCCGAATTATATCTGGGGAAATATAGAGTTAGTTATGGTGCAAGTTATGTCTACTGAATCAACTCTGCCAGCACTAATTCAGCAAATGTTAGTACCGGAATTTTATCCTCATCCGGTGAATTTGCCGATTCAACTAATTCAAACTCATGCCTCTGCTATTTTACTAACGGGAGACTTTGCTTACAAACTTAAAAAGCCAGTTAACTTTGGCTTTCTAAACTACTCAACTGTCGAGAATCGTCATCATTTTTGTAATGAAGAAATCCGACTCAATCAGCGCGGTGGTGGAGAATTATATCTAGAAGTATTACCAATCTCACAGCAAGATCATAACTATCACTTTGGTAATAATGGCGAAGTGGTGGACTATGCTGTCAAAATGGTGCAATTCCCGCAATCAGCATTGCTGAGCAACATGTTCGAGGCAGGCACAATCACCGTTGAACAAATTGAAGAAATGGG
>JANNDQ010000319.1:0-5479 GCA_031387965.1 Chamaesiphon sp. OTE_75_metabat_567 | reverse complement strand
CTGGGAGCAATACAACACTGAAAATTAGCAGATAAAATGCGTTCGTATTGAGAAGTGACAACCACCAGATCCGATCAAATAATACCAATCTCAAGGCTAACCAAATCCAGATTGCACCAATATATGCCCACAAGACGATATGTAAAATACGGCGCAACTTTAAGTATTTAAGCAAATGATACATAGTAAAGATCGACTCTTGCCAAAATAGTACTTTATTTGCGCCGCAGAGTATTAGTTACCCAATCCCTTCAATCACGGGATGAAAGTAGAAGGCAAAACCCAGCACCACATAAGCCGCGAGGAGTAGACTTCCTTCCAGCCAATTTGATCGTCCATCCGAACTGATTGAATTGGCAATTAATACCGATACGGCTACAGCGACTAATTCAAATGGATTGAAATTCAAATCCATTGGCTTGCCCATAATATATCCAGCCAATACCAAAACTGGTGCAACAAATAGGGCAATTTGGAGGCTCGAACCTAGTGCGACTGATACAGATAGATCCATCTTATCCTTCATAGCAACTGTAACCGCAGTCGCATGTTCAGCAGCATTACCGACGATCGGCACTAGAATTACACCAGTAAATAGTGCGGTTAAACCCAACTCTTTGGTAGCAACTTCGAGCGTAGAAACTAGAAACTCTGACTCAACGGCAACGAGTAAAGTACAGCCCAATAAAACCGAAATCCACAGCGGTAAATTCACCTTACCATGCTCATCATCATCGGCGAGATTAGCTTCAGCTAGCTCTTGAGGGTCCATTGCTGCCAAACTATCATCGTAGAGATAAGTGTGAGTTTTCATCGAAAATACCAGCGTCAAACCATAGATCACAATTAAGACGATCGATACTGCCACAGATAGTTTCTGAATCGCATCAGCGTCAATTCCCGTCGAAGTATAGTCCACTGCTGTTGGTAATAATAAAGCAATCACCGCTAGATTTAGGCTCGATGCACTGACTCGCGCTACCACAGGTTGAAATGTTTGTTCCTTGTACTTCAAACCACCCAACAGCATCGAAAGTCCCATCACCAGCAATAAGTTACCAATAATCGAACCTGTCAAACTGGCTTTGACGACATCAACTAATCCAGCATTGAGGGCAACCAGCGCGATAATTAGTTCGGTTGCATTGCCAAAAGTGGCATTTAACAAGCCACCGAGAGCTGGCCCCATCACAACGGCGATTTCTTCGGTGGCTGTGCCCATCCATGCCGCCAAGGGGATAATTGCCAGGGCTGAGGTGATAAACACAATCTGGTCGCTCCAACCTAAAAAGTGTCCCGCGATCGAAACTGGCACAAATAGCAACAAGACAGAAAGAATATTCTTGAGATTTAGCATAGATGCTGATATTTAGACACTGTTTCTCTAGCGTACCCGATCGATCCTACAGACTTTTTATTAGACTGTAGAACCTATTTGAGATCTTATAGTGGGGGAGGGCAGGTTTTGCCCGAAGATGATGGCATTAGACGATATTAGATTGCATGAACCAGCCCCTACGGTTGTCTCGCAAAGTGCGTTATCGATTCATCGATGGATCTGTAGGGGTAGGTTCATGCTAGTGATTGTTGATGTTACTGTTCGATTTTAAACAAAAGCGGCTCGATCAGCATCACGAGCCAAAATCGCATCATAAATCTGCCGATGCTCCCAGCGCACTTCTAACACCGCTGGATTACTGAGCATTGTTTGAATGCGGAGCAAAATCATTTGATCGAATAGTCGATCGAGCAATGACACCAGCCACTCATTCTGAGAACCTTCGGCAATTTCTCGATGAAATTGATAATCTAAATCCAGTAATTGAAAACTAGTTAATTTTGTCGGTTTGGCATTGAGTAGTTTTTCGGCTTTATGAATCAATTGCTCTATCTGCTGCAATTGTCGATCTTAAATGCAAATCTAAACTACTATCTGCGGACTCTCTGAAGCGCTTGTAATTGACAGAATAAAGTTTCAACTTCGGCTTGAAGTTCGAGAAATTTTGCTTGTCGATCGACTGGATATAGAGCTTTGGTCAATTTAGCAACTTGCTGTCTGTGCTCTAGAGTAGCAGATTCGATCGCAGGTCTTGGAGCAACGAGATTTGAGGGGCTGGAAGGCATAGCTTTGACTAGTTATTTATACTTACTCACACCACAGGCAATTGTAGCCTGAATTTTGCATTTTTTGGATTTAAGTTGTGGCGGTTCCCAAACTGTCTACCAATGGCTTGTGAATTTAAGGTCTGTGACGGGGCAACTGTGGGATTGTTCCGATCGCGGGTTAAGTAACTATGTTAGATTGGTTGAGCTGAAGATCGGGGAACTCTGGTAAAAATCCAGGACTGTGCCGCAACTGTGATGAAGCGCGATTACCTCCGGTAGGCTAGCCAACGCTTCGAGTCAGAATACCGTACTTGAGTGTTCACTATTTCCTTGCGTCGCATGGGGAAAGGAGTTGCATTTGGTGTCTGTCGAACGATCTATTTGTCCAGATATTTACCACCCAGCAATCGCACGGGATGGATTATTAACGAGGTTACGGATTCCGGGTGGGAGATTAGATGTCGCTCAGTGCCTAGCGACCATCCATTTACTCGAAACAACTGGGTTAGAATACATTCAGGTTACTAATCGGGCTAATTTACAGTTACGTGGGCTTGCAGAAGATCTCAGCCGCCAGTTATTAGGGCAGCTAGCTGATTGTGGTTTAGCCGCGAGTAATCGCGAAATCGACGGGATTCGCAATATTATGTTGAGTCCGACAGCAAAAATTGACGCGCAAGAGTTAATTGATGTCTACCCATTAGCTGAAGCTTGGGATGATTACTTGCAGCGCCATCCCGAACTGGGCATATTATCAACTAAGTTTAGCGTTGGTTTTGATGGTGGTGGCAGTGTCAGCATTATCGATCGACCCAATGATATTACGTTATTAGCTACTAATCAGCACGAATTTAGTCTGTATCTGGGGCTTGGCGAACGTGGCTCTGCGCCGCTACCTGTGGGTGTAAGATTAACCGAATCTGAATGCTTGCCAATGCTGGCAGCGATCGCCCAAACTTATCGTCAGAGGATAGTAAGCTTTGGTGGGGATGCTCGACGAAAACCCCGACTGCGAGATGTGATAAATCGAGATGGTTTAACCCAATTTGGCGAACTAGTCCAACGAGAATTCAAGGGTTCTAGGCGATTTATTTTTAAAAACCTCGACTCAGATCGGCATCACATGAGGGAAAATAGCGATTGTCTCACAGAGACACTACGTGAACGACATCTCGGCGTTCATCCGCAACTTCAAACTGGCAATAGTTATGTCGGCGTAGTCTTGCCGCTGGGACGCTGGACAGTAGCCCAAATTAGGGGAGTGGGATCGATTATCTCTGAGTATGGCAGCGGTGATTTGCGACTGACTCCTTGGCAGAATCTGATTATTCCCGACATCAAGACAGCCGATCTGAACAAAGTGCATGGATTAATTACGGATCTAGGATTAGTGCAGACAGCCAATCATCCCAGTAGTTTATTAAGAGCCTGTGCTGGTTCTGGCTGTAAATTTAGCGCCACTGATACTCAGCGTGATGCGATCGACCTATCTAATTATTTAGCAGCTAACTTTACACTAGATCTACCATTAAATATCCATTTCAGCGGGTGTGAAAAATCTTGCGCTCAACATGATCGAGCCGATATTACCCTGTGGGGAGACGATCGTTTTCGTGAACATGGAGGTTACTATCGACTTGCGATCGATGGTGTCACAGCCGAATTTGGACAAGATCCAAGCGACTTTCTACCACCAGCACAGGTGCCGATTGTGATCGGCAATCTGATCGCCGCCTATCAAGATCGCCGCGTCGATCCGCAGGAATCCTTCGCTACATTTACCAGCCGTCAATCTCTAGCCCAACTGCAACAATTACTTCATGCCATCTAAAATTACGATTCCAGCACCCCTACAGTACATCCGCGATGGGGCGGAAATTTATCGTCAGTCCTTTGCGATGATTAGATCCGAAGCCCAACTAGATCTGCTACCTGCGGACTTTAATGCAGTGGCAGTGCGACTGATCCACGCATGTGGGATGATTGATATTGTCAGCGATTTGGACTACTCGATCGATGCCGTTCGAGTAGGGCGCAAAGCCTTGGCGAATGGGGCACCAATTTTGTGTGATGCGCGGATGGTAGCGAATGGTGTCACCCGCACTCGTTTACCCGTCGATAATCAAGTCATCTGTACGCTCCCAGATCCTCAAGTGCCAGAACTAGCAGCTCAACTAGAGAATACTCGCTCGGCTGCCGCTTTAGAGCTATGGTTGCCCTACTTAGAGGGATCGATCGTCGCGATTGGCAATGCTCCGACAGCCCTATTTAGACTACTAGAAATGCTCGATTCTGGCGCACCAAAACCCGCACTGATTCTCGGTTTCCCCGTTGGCTTTGTCGGTGCTGTCGAATCAAAGGCAGCCCTGGCGGCTGATAGTCGGGGTGTCCCTTTTCTGACAATTCACGGTAGGCGGGGTGGTAGTGCGATGGCTGCTGCTGCTGTCAATGCCCTCGCCACGGAGCAGGAGTAATGGTTGCAATTCAAACAGGTAGATTATACGGGATCGGGGTTGGCCCCGGCGATCCAGAACTGTTGACGCTCAAGGCATTTCGGCTATTGCAGGCAGCCCCAGTTGTCGCGTATCAGTCTGCGAATGACCATGAAAGTATCGCCAGATCGATCGTCGCACCATACTTAACTGGTAAGCAAATCGAAGTTTGCTTTCATTTTCCGCGTGCCCTCGATCCCGAAGCAGCCCAAGAACTATATGCTGAGGCAATTAAACCGATCGCGGCTCATCTTTACGCGGGGCGAGATGTTGTGGTGTTATGCTGCGGCGATCCGTTATTTTACGGTTCGTTTATGTATTTATTTACCCGATTAGCCGATCAATTTATCACCGAGATTGTACCGGGAGTTTCTTCGCCAATGGGAGCTGCGGCAGCGATCGGGCTACCGTTATGTTACCGTAATGATATTTTCAGTGTCCTGTCAGCAACTTTACCCCTAGAAGTATTAACAGCGCAGTTAATCAATGCTGATGCAGTCGCAATTATCAAACTCCGCCGCCATTTTGAGAAAGTTCGGCAGATTTTGGACGATTTAGACTTACTATCCCGTGCGAAATACATCGAGCGAGCAACTGCTGAGGATCAAAAAATCATTTCGATCGAGGATGTCGATCCGCGTCATGTTCCTTATTTTTCCATGATCATTGTGCCTAGTCAAACCCAACTATAGAACCCATTTGAGATCTTTTGAGTCGGTAGGCACAACAACTCCGTAGGGGTGGGTTTGCGGCGCATCGAACGGGAGGTTCCCTCCCGTTTGTGTGCGACAAGACAATGCAATTTAATGTCGATTGTACCGTCCAATCTCAAACAAAACCCACCCTTCCCCACTAGCATCTAGAGATCTCAAATGGGTTCT
>JANNDQ010000292.1:0-1558 GCA_031387965.1 Chamaesiphon sp. OTE_75_metabat_567 | reverse complement strand
ATCGGTTTCCAGCGTTTGGCGAATTGAGTGAACTCAGTAGCTACTTTAAATCTGGAGCCAAGCGGATCGAAATCGCCAAAATTCTGAGCGATAAATCCGACTTGATTGTCTCTCGTGCGGCTAACCGGATTTTCGTCGGTGGTTCGCCGATGGCATTTTTAGAAAAGCCAGCAGTAGCAGAAGTGGAACCATCGAGAACCTTTGCGAGTGGTACACAACAAACTGCTAATACATTAGGTACTGTAACCTTTGTAGAAGCTAAAGGTAGTTTTTTCTCTAACATCAGTACGCTATTTACAGCATCTGGTGTTGGTGCGATTCCACAAGGTTTCCAACCAATTAACATCGCTCTGTACGGCCCTGCAAATATGCAGAAATCCTTACGGGATATGAGTTGGTTCCTCCGTTATACGACCTATGCGATCGTGGCGGGAGATCCTAATATCATTACGGTGAATACTCGCGGCTTGCGGGAAATTATTCAAAATGCTTGCTCGGTGCCAGCAACCATCGTCGCACTATTAGAAATGCGGGCTGGTTCTCTGGGCTACTTTAGCAAAGATAAAGAAGCTCAAGAAATCATCAGTCAATACTTTGACATCATGATTGGTGAGTTTAAAGCATCTGCGCCAGCGAATAAAGTTCGTCAACGTCCTTCTGACGATCAACAGGGCTTGGAACTACCGGAACTCTACTCCGCAGCAGCCGAAAATCGCGTCAAGTATGCGATGAAACCAGGCTTGTCGGCAGTTGAGAAAAATGATGTTATCAAAGCGGCTTACCGCCAACTCTTTGAAAGAGACATCACTCGCGCTTATGGCTTATCCGTTTCCGATTTGGAATCGAAAGTCAAAAATGGTGAAATCTCGATGAAGGAATTCGTTCGTCGCATGGCGAAGTCTCCCCTGTATCGTAAAAACTTCTTCTTACCCTACATCAATAGTCGGGCGTTAGAACTTGCTTTCCGCCATATTTTAGGTCGTGGGCCATCTTCTCGTGAAGAAGTCCAGAAGTACTTTAGCATCGTCTCCGCTAAGGGGCTTAACGGGCTGGTAGATGCCTTGGTAGACTCCTCCGAGTATTCAGACTACTTCGGCGAAGAAACCGTGCCTTATATCCGTGGTTTGGGTCAAGAAGCGCAAGAATGTCGCAACTGGGGTCCGCAAAAAGACCTATTCAGTTACAGCGCACCATTCCGCAAGATTCCTCAATTCATTACCACCTTTGCGGCATACGAGCGTCCACTCGCAGATCAGCACGTCTATGGTTCGGGTAACGATCCGTTAGAAATTCAGTTTGGTGCGATCTTCCCCAAAGAAACTCGCAATCCTAGCAGTTCGCCAGCTCCATTCGGCAAGAATACGCGCCGAATTCTGATCGCTCAAGGCCCTGGTATTAATAGCCAAGTCAGCAATCCTGGTGCGCGGGGAGTGACTCCTGGTACTTTAGGTGCCAAGATCTTTAAACTGGATCAGCTACCTGGATTCACTGGTATTGGCAAAAAAGCCAAATCCAGCCGTGGCGACTTTACCGCTTCCGAAGACGACAACGTGCTGGT
>JANNDQ010000257.1:0-7978 GCA_031387965.1 Chamaesiphon sp. OTE_75_metabat_567 | reverse complement strand
GACTTTGACCAGATCTTAGCCCCCTGCTTGGTGCGCTACACTGTCGGGGAACCCGAACAGTACGCGCATCCGCTTTTTAAGGGGGTTTGGGGGATTAAAATCTACGCATCAACTTAAATGGACTTGTGTATACACGGTAGGCTTGGGAGAGGGGTTGGGGGTGAGGGCAAAATCTACGTTTCACACACCAATTCAGCAATGCCCTTATTTCTTCAGATTCTCAATTCCTTGAGTCACCTTCGCTGAAGTAATCTTATCACCCTGCTTGATGCTATCAATTACTTCTATACCCTGCGCGATCTTGCCAAATACTGCATAGTTACCATCGAGGACAGGCAGATCTTCCAATGCAAAATAGAACTGGGACGAAGCACTATCGGGCATCCCAGAGCGTGCCATGGCGATCACGCCACGTTTGTGAGTTAGTTGTGGTTTCTCATTCTTGAGCGTTGCACTATAAGTTGGGGATGTTGAGCTAGTGGTTTTGATTTCTAGGGGAATCCGGCGTTCGCTACTCGATCCTCTGGGAATATAACCCCCAGTTCCGTCGCCTTTAGGATCGCCACCTTGAACCACAAAGTTCTTGACAACCCGATGGAATGTTAAACCATCATAGAATTTTTGTTGAACTAAATCGACAAAGTTACCACTACTGATTGGCGCATTGGCACCATCTAGCTCGATCGTAATTTGTTTGCCGTTGACAACGATCGCGACTGTCGCTTTACCATTGAGTCTAGGTAATCCGGGGAATTGGGTACTGGTAGAATCGGGGGTAGTTGTCGATGGACTAGTTGGAGCTGGCGGGGTTGTGGGAGTACTAGCTTGCTGCCTGTTGGGACTATCACAACCACCCAACATCAGGGCACCCACGAGAAAACTAACTACGATTAAGCTTTGAAATGGTTTCTGCATCTGTCGATCCGGGGAAATTAAATATTTTGTCAACTCAGTGTAAGTTGATCGCGTCTCAATTGACTAGACTGTTGAAAATAGATAGAGTTCCATTACCACATCTACTCCCTTCCTAGTGACAAGTTAGACATCTAGTATGGCGGGTGGATAGTGGATAGTGGATAGTGGATAGTGAATGTCTATTTCTTGGGTGAGAAGGGAGTAAATCTAGCTCCCCAAGCGTTTTCGGAGCAAGTTTAAGCACTGACAAGCGGATCGATAGCGAATCAATTCTCGCTCGCGCTGACTGCTCATCTGATATTTAATCCCGACGACACCACCTGCTGGATCGGCAATCCCAATGTATACCAGCCCGACTGGCTTTTGCTCAGTACCACCACCAGGGCCAGCAATTCCGGTAATACTCACCCCCCAATCAGTCCCCAATTTAGCCTTAACTCCCGCTGCCATCTGCTGCGCAACTAACTCGCTGACTGCGCCCTCAGTTTCTAAATCATCAGGATTGACCCCCAATAGATCGACTTTGACCCGATTGGCATAGGAAATCACCCCACCGATAAAATACTCAGAACTGCCAGGTAGATCTGTCAATATTTGCCCCAATCCACCACCAGTGCAGGATTCTGCTACGGCTAACGTTTGATGATTAGCCTTTAATAACCGTCCCACCACACTAGCCAACGTCTCATCGTCAGCCCCAAAATAAGCATCACCAGCAATCTGCTTAATTTCCTGAGCAATCGGTTCGATTAGCGCATTAGCCGCCGCCTCGTCAGCCGCTCTTGCCGAAATCCGTAATCGAACTTCCCCCTTACCCGCGTAAGGTGCGACAGTCGGATTCGGCGAGTTAAACAGGTGATTAACCTGCTCCGCCAAAGCAGCCTCAGACACCCCAAAAAACCGCAGGCTCCGGCTATAAATTGCGTTTTGACCATAGCCCTGGGTTTTTAAAAATGGAACGGCTGTATCCCGCCACATCCGGTGCAGCTCTCGCGGCACACCTGGAAAAGTGAAGATCGTCAGTCCCGCTCGTGGTTCCCAGATCATTCCTGGCGCTGTCCCAGTGGGGTTCGGCAGAATCGCGGCACCGACAGGCTGAAGCGCCTGTTTGCGGTTGCTAGGAGTCATCCCCAGCGCATGTTGAGCAAATTTCTGCTCAATGTCAGCGATCACTGCTGGATGTTCAACCAGGGGCGTATTAAAATAACTAGCGATCGCTTCCGTAGTCAGATCGTCTGGTGTCGGCCCCAAGCCACCCGTGAAAATCAGGATACTCGATCGAGCAGCAGCAATCTCGATTGCCTGGTGGACGCGATCGATATTATCCCCCACAACAGTTTGATAAAAGTGTGGCACACCCAGTGCAGCTAGTTCTTTAGCTAGATACTGCGAGTTACTATTGAGAATATCACCGAGCAATAATTCGGTACCGATACAGATTACTTCAGCAGCTATGGTCATAATTTAATCATCCATTAAGTCTAGTGGTGGTTGCCAGCGATATTTTTTGAGGTCGATACAGTTGTCTTGCTTAAATTCGATCCCTTCTGCTGTTAATAAGTTTTTTTGCAGATAATCACCACCACATCTTGCTTCTGAGTAAGAGATTTCGCCCTTAGCATTGACGACTCGCTGCCAGGGAACATCCGATTCGATCTCCACCCGAAATAGCGCGTACCCGACCAATCTAGCTTTACCATACAATCCAGCTAACTCGGCAACTTGTCCATAGGTGAGCACTTTACCGATCGGAATCTTTCTCACTACATCATAAATTTGTTGATACTTGGAAGGTCGATCAGACATCTAGACTACTATAAATCAAACGGTTACCGGAATTAAGCTGCGATTAACTATCGGTGTTAATTACTGATTTATTGAGCAGACTATCTAAACGATCGGTAGACCAATATTCTGAAGGATAGGCGATCGCCGAAATTGATGATAATCTGACAATCCAAGTTACTCTCTGAAAGCTGTATTCTGCACTTTCATCTTCACTGCCTGGGACCAAAATTAATACCTCTACAAAGCTGCGATCGAGACCAATTGGAATCCCAAAATAACTTTTGTCACGAGTTTCAAACCAAACCTTAATCCCATCATGCATCGCAACCTTTAGTTGTTGATGTAACAGGCTAGATGCTTTCGATTCAGACTTTTTACCCATAATTCAGGGGTTAGGTATTAGGTATTGATGTTTAGATTGACAGTGAATTATTGCTTCTTGGTGAATAGAACCTGAATTGCTAATCCGACTAAGCCAACTGAAATAATCCCACAGACGGCTGTGCCTAGAGCAGTAGAACCGACGACCAATGTTCTCAGTGCTGCGGCAATATTATTTGCCATAGTTGTCTTTTGAATCATCGGGTTGGTGGCAAAGCTAGTCGCAATTTTGCTCATCATCGTGTAACAAGCGATCGACATCGTGCCAGCAATCAGCGCCCCAGTCAAACAATTTAATGGACTAGGCACGCTACGTTCTGGTGGGGTGATTTGAGTCATGTCAATTTTAGCTAGATTACTGTTACGCCGCGATCGCAAAACTGAGCTACAAACAACTCTAAATCTGGATCGGGAATAGTCGCACGGACTTGATGATAAAGTGCATCAGCTTGCTCCTGCGAGGTTGCCAAACTAAATACTGTCGGCCCTGAACCCGACATCATTGTACCTAGATTAGGATAACGTCTAAACTCTGCCCGCAATCGATCAACTAGTGGATATTCAGGCAACACTACTTTCTCTAAATCATTGTAGAGGAGCTTGCCAATTTTAACAGGATCTTGCGCGACGATCGCTTTGACTAAATCTCCAGAATGAATCTGATGAGATCGAATGCCTAAGCTGTCTGCATCTCCGGCATACTCATGCTCAAATTGGTGTCGATAGGCGGTATATGCCCACGGTGTCGATACTGCCAAGCTGCGATATTTGCCCAGCACCACATATATCCCTTCTAAGCTAGGTAGCGGCGCGATCGCATCCCCTCTACCCGTCGCGATGGCAGTTCCCCCAGAAATACAAAAAGGCACGTCAGAGCCTAAGCTAGCCCCCAATTTTTGTAAGTCGCCTTGAGTCAGTCCCAGTTCCCACATTAGATCGATGCCGACGAGGACGGCAGCGGCATTTCCCGAACCGCCAGCCAATCCCGCCGCGATGGGAATTTGTTTGTGGAGCGTAATCTCAACACCGCCATATTGCCCAAATGCGTTCGGAAATTCCTGCTGCATCAATTCAGCCGCACGATAAGCCAAATTAGTTGCATCTACGGGGACATCTGGGTGTCCACAGTGGAGAATAATTTCATTGCTATTTGAGGGTTTAAGTTCGACTCGATCAGCCAAATCGATCGTCTGCATAATCATCACTAATTCATGATAATTATCGGGTCTAATTCCCAGAATTTCGAGATGAAGATTGATTTTTGCTGGAGCAATTAGATTATAAGATTTCATCTTGAACTTATCGATTTATCCCTTGGTCATTAATCTATCCTCAATCCTAAATTACAAACTAAATTGTAGGGTGGGCACTGCCCACCAGTTAGATCTCTGTGTTAATAATTTAGATATTTATCAAATATAAAGCACGTAGAAGTTAGATGGTGGGCATTGCCCACCCTACATTAGGAAATACTGAAGATTATAGTAATCGCCAGATAAATGGATAACGGTAAGGTTCATTAGGATTGTTTAACGTTGCTAAAATCCCAAAGATTGGTGGTACTAGAGTAAATAAAGTAAATAGTCCACCAATTAACCAAGCGATCGGCGCTGTGATAATTAGAGCAGTGAAAAAAGTACCTAACCCCAGCGAGATTGCACCGTACAACCAAATATTAAAGTGATAGTTGAGTGTTTCTTTTGCAGTTTCTTTGATAATTGGGTCATCAAATAATAGCAAAACCGCCAATGGAATTAGGGAGGTAAAGAGCAGTGAACCTAAAAAAATCGAGCCGTGACATAGTAAAGAAAATAGTTTCCGTTTGCCACTACCACTGCGATCGCCAGAGTCTACCATTTTTAAGTCCTCAAAGATAATCTGTACTCAAATCTGTTTGTATTAACTCTAGCATAGCTTACAGCGGTCACGTAGTACGTTTTTCCTGGGTGGAAATCCGCAATAGCTAACTGGCAGTGATCAGACTTTAGCTTGTGATACTTTGAGTAGATTGGCTCGATCGATCTTGATGTCCAAAGCACTATCCTCGCCACCACTGAGAGAGCGAGTGACTTCGCCTAATACCAGTGGTTCAGACACCCCAATTTCGGGATGGATCACCGTCCGCACGCGAACTTTGAGCTGCTTGTCAACCGAGCCAGATCGACCATATGAATATAAATCAGCGGCAGCTTGACGCAAAGTTGCATCTAGGGCAGTCTCACTAACTGGCGTTGCCACGACAATTGTAGCTCGATCGCTACCGTTATCATAAATCAGGGAGTAGTGTAGCGATCCAGGCACACTGGTATGCACAATGGGCACCAGACTCAGCCCAAATAAGCCAGCAGTTAACACGCCCATAAAGCCTGTTGCGCCGACTAATCGATACTTGAACCCCCACTGTAAAAATAAAGCCAGGATCGTCACAACAGCAAAGGCTAGTGTCGCAATTCCCGACCATTGAAAGTACTTGAAAAATTCAGCAGTTGATATCATTAGGCTTTAGATTTTAGGCTTTAGACTTTAGGTTTTAGACGTAGGGTAGGCAATGCCGACCAGTCTTAGGCTTTAGAGTTGTAGGGTGCGTTACTGCGCAGCATAACGCACCAAATATCTGCTTCTTTTCTCCCAACTCCGAACTCCTCACTCCGAACTCTTACTCAGCTTCATTACTGATAAAGTCAGTCAGCTTAGCTTCTCCACTCATTTGGAGTGCGGCTTTGAGCGTGTGCCAGCCAAGGTTAGCGCATTTAATCCGCACGGGGAATTGAGCGACTCCTTTCATCACGTTGAGCTTGCGTTGCTCGGTGGGAAATTCAGTCTCGCCTTTCATCATGCCTTGAAAAGTTCCGACCAGTGCCAGCGCTTCATCAATCGTCTTACCAGCTAAAACTCCAGCCATCAAATCGACAGATGACATCGCAATCGCGCAGCCTTCACCCTCAAATTTGACATCGGCGATCCGTTCGCCGCTCGGATCTAGTTGCAGTGTTAGCTCGATCGTATCACCGCAAGATGGATTGTGACCTTTTTGATATCGATCGACCGGATTAGTTGTGCCGCGATGTTTGGGTTTTTTGTAGTGTTCGAGGATCACCTGTTGGTAGAGATCGCGCAAATTAGTCGTATTCATAGCAATGTCAAACAGATCGATCGATAACTGAATCTCTATTATCGTCGATCGCCACTATAGTAGCTAGCTCCTCCAAGATTCCACCATATAGAAAAGGAGCGTAGAAATCATCAGATAATTCCTGCACTCCTTTCCTAAAGACTAAAGCCTAGAGCCTAAAGCCTATCTAAACAGATTGAATAAACCACCGAACGGTGTCAGGATCGTACTAAATCCATCGCCAACCCGCGTCAAATTGTTGCGTCCAATGACGATCGTGTCGTTGTTTTGCAGGCGAGGGTTATTCTCAGGATCGATACCCTTGGCAAAATTCAGCTTGATCATCCGCTTGGTAACAGTTCCATTGGGATTGAGGCGGATAAAATCAACCTCATTTTTATTCGCACGAACGTTGTCAAAACCACCAGCAATTAATAGTGCTTGATTAAGAGTGGTATTTGGCGGCATATCGAGACTACTAACTGTCCCTCTGGGTGCCTTCGCATCTTTTTCACCAATCACATTGACCTTAATAGATGCTGGGGAGAATGTGGAAGATGAGATGAGATCGACATCCTGGGCAGTAGTGTTTTGGGCCATCGGGATAAAGATGCGATCGCCTTCTTGGAGAATAATATCTTGGCTGCTATCACCCTGCTGAAGCAGTTTAAACAGGTTAATCGCAATTTTCTGTTCACCAGAGCGAGTTGTCCGAATCAATTGGATTTGACGGATATCTGCGGTGGGCTTGATACCTGATGCTGACTGAATTGCATTCGTTACAGTTGGTAGAGCAACGGTTCCAGCTAGCTGGGTATTGTTGTTAGTAGTATTACTATCGCCCTTGACGGTATAAGTTCCGGGACGATTTACTTCACCAACTACAACTACTCGCGGTGGGCTGATTGCCTGGGGTCCGAGGTTAGATGCGGCAACTAAACTACTGTTGACGCTATTAATTTCGGTTGCGGTGGGCAAGAGAATAGTATCACCATCTTGAAGGATAATATCTTGACCAAAATCTCCCGATTGGAGTAGGCTCATCAAGTTGATTGGTACTGTCTGACCAGCGCCTGTGCGAGTATTGCGACGGACTCGAATCCGGCTCAGATCGGCGGAAGCTGTACTACCACCAGCGATCTTGATCGCTTCTGTAAGGGTAGGTGGGGTAGCACGAGTAGCACCTGCGCCAGCAACGGCTGCGCCTGGTTCACCTCTGAGGGTGTAGGTGCCTGGTTTACCGACTTCGCCCAAAATTGCTACTTTAACAGTGGCATCTTGATTGGCAAGGTTAGAACCCGATAAGCGTAATCTGTCGGAAGCGCTAACAGATTCAGAACGCGCAATATAGATTGTGTCTCCATCTCGAAGGGTAATATCCTGTGCAGTATTACCACGTTGGAGCAAATCGAACAGGTTGACATTGATGATTCTACCTGTGGCAGCTCGACGAACTTGGACTTGGCGCAGGTTCGCAGTTTGGGTGGTACCGCCAGCTAGTTGAATTGCTTGGCTGATGCTGGGAAACTTCCGATTTTCCAGCGTGAAGGGAATAGTATAAGAACCAGCCCGAGTCACTTCTCCGGCGATCGCAAATTGAACTGGACGGGGAGCTAGCACGCTGATGGTGACAATCGGACGCTTGACGTAGCGGGAGAAGTAAGATGTGAGAACCGAGGAAGCTTTTTGAACTGTCAATCCCTGCAACGGAATCGAACCAACCACAGGCAGATTGATCGAACCATCACCCAATACAGCAAATTCACCACTGTATTCTGGCAC
>JANNDQ010000246.1:0-2051 GCA_031387965.1 Chamaesiphon sp. OTE_75_metabat_567 | reverse complement strand
ATCATTTACTAAATCTAACATCTGTTGACCGCGATCGTTTCTCACTACAATCCATTGCCAGCCAAATGGTGCGCCCATATAACCAACAACTAAATCGGCAAGGGAATTTACATAGTCAAAACAGCTCAGACAAGAAGGCGCAAATACGTCTTTTAGTTCCTTAGTATTTAATCCAAAGAATGGTACTAATTCCGTTGAACCATCTTCGTGTTTAAAGTGAACGTTAAAGTCCTGCATAAACTCATAATAAACTACCGTCTCAGGCGATCGACTGGTGGTTTCTAAAAACTTTTGTAACCCCGCACGAGTGACATTATCCGTACAGGGAGTACCAAGCACATATAGTTGCTCCAAACCTAATTCTTTCTCGACGGCGCGTAGAGCTTGAATTTGACAGCCGACACCGATTACTAGCAGCTTTTTCAATCCCGACTCGGCAATTTGTTCGAGGATCGATAAGTTCGGTGAGAGCGTGGGCTTATTCACTCTAGCCGCCAGAATTTCCGCCCTAGTCCGCGCAATAATCGGCATCGGTGTAAATCTATCCTCAGGCGTATTTTGGACGCAGACAACGCCTTCTACCAGCCCCTGCTCCAACATCTCAATCGCGATCGTACTGACAATACCCGTCCATTGGGCACCAGGGATCGGCTCGATTTTTCGCGCCGCCATCATCTGCTGATGGACACCAAAGTATAAGTCATCCTCTCGATCTAAATCCCGACTGCGCCCATGCGTTTGAGTTTCTAATTTCGGGATCTGCTGATTGAGAAAAGCACAAGCCGTTTTGACATAGTGGATATAGTTGGTATCGCACAACCCGCATTCGCTACAAAGTTCCTTTGCTGGCTTGATACTGTTGGGTTTGAGGGCTTTGGCTTTGAGATGTTTAGGCGCAGCAGTCATGTGGGAGACTTGATCGATTATTTGGTTATTTTAGCCTAGTGGATAGTCAATAGTGACTGGATTGATAATTAAGTTTCGATCGTCTGACTTGGCAAGCCAACCCCTAGAAGTCTTGTGTGATGTCTATTTGTAGTTACAAGCAAATCTCTCAAGCTCATAAAAAGCTGCTTTGTGTTAGTATCAAAAAAAAATAGGTATCAAATCCTCAACCAAACATGAGCAAAGTGCTGGTGTTAAATGCTTCCTATGAGCCGCTCAACATCACTGGTTGGCGACGTGCCGCGATCTTGATGATCAAAGGAAAAGCTGAATCGGTCGAACATAACGGCACATACCTTTGCCGCGACTTTCCGCTCCCCACAGTGATTCGTCTTCGACACTACGTCACCGTGCCATACCGAGAAATTCCCCTCACCCGCCGCAATATTCTTAATCGCGATAGCCATACCTGTCAGTACTGTGGTCATCAGGGCGATGGACTAACACTAGATCATGTCATGCCTCGATCGCGTGGCGGTGCTGCTAGCTGGGAAAATCTGATCACTGCCTGTATGCGCTGCAACGTCAAAAAAGGTAATCGCACGCCCAAAGAAGCCAATTTACACCTCCAGAACCAACCGCGTAGACCATATAGTAGTCTCCACTATGAGGCGGCTAGTCATGTAAACAATGGTTCTCACGTCGAGTGGCGGAAGTATATAATTGGCATCTAAGACTTTAACCTTGCTCATTCATCTTTTGAATAACTCGATGGTAGAAGAAATTGCCTTTCGATGTCAACGATTATCTGTACGTCTGGAAAAATTGGCGCAGAACTTTAGCCAAATAGCATCATTGAGTTTAGATGAAGTTAATGCAGCAGCTGTATTAGAGATCGTTCGAGAGTGTAAAGTGTTACTCGAATTCACCGCAATCGATTTAGATGTGGACACTGCATTTGAATTAGCTCAAATCCAACGTCAATTGTCTCGATGGCATATCTATTGGCTGGAGACTTGGACAAGTGATTCTAGTCGGATCGAAATCTCCACTTTGACTCAAATTTGGGCAAATCGAGTTCGCGCAATAGCCGGAGTTTTGGTCTGAACTCTAGTGACTTCTAAAACAATCTTCAAGCAAAAGCCCAACATCTCAGCAGATGTTGG
>JANNDQ010000589.1:0-3748 GCA_031387965.1 Chamaesiphon sp. OTE_75_metabat_567 | reverse complement strand
GAATTACCCTGTTCCCGCGCAAGTTTAATTCCTTGACGTGTATCATCAATCCCGCCAGATCGATCGCCAAATTTTATATATTTTAGGTATCCTCTCGCACCATAAGCATTCGCTTTTTCGGGGTCAGTTACAATGGCACGATTATAGTCAGCTAATGCCCCTTGAAAGTCATTAAGTTCATTTTGCTTCAGAAGACCACGATTGTAATAAGCTTCGACAAACTTAGGGTTCAGTGCGATGGCACGATTGAAATCAGCTAATGCTCCTGATATATCATCAAGCTTGGTAACTGCTAGATTACCGCGATTGTTATAGGCTTCGGCAAACCTAGGGTTAAGTTGAATTGCCCGATTAAAATCAGCTAGTGCCCCTGTGGTGTCATTAAGTTTGTCCCTTTTCAGAAGACCACGATTATTGTAAGCAAGAGCATTCTTTGGGTTCAGCGCGATGGCACGATCATAGTCGGCTAATGCTCCGTGAGATCCATTGAGTTTATTTTGCTTCAGATCGCCACGATTTTCATCGGCTAGGGCGGCTCGATAGCCGCTATCACCATGCGAAATAGCTCCAGAGATATACCCCCATCCTAAGCTGCTACAAAAAATTACTAGTCCGAGAATTCTAAATTTTCTCATGTCATATCTCAATATACCTCTACTTACTTCTAGAATCAGTTTAATAAATCAGGATAAAAATAATATAATCATAAGCCAACCATAGAAGATCTAGGCTGATCGCAATACTACTGTCAATAACCCAGGATAAAGCCTATCAAGATCGGCAGATCTAAGCGTATTAATATGTTGAGTTCCTTCCTTCCGCGTCAATACCAAACCCGATTCGCGCAAGATTTTGAAATGGTGGGACATTGTAGATTTAGCGACAGCGCAATCTAGATCCGAACAAGTTAATTCACCTGTTTGGGCTAGTCGTTGGACAATCTGCAACCGCACCGGATCTCCCAGGGCGTACAGTACGCCGACGAGGGAGATATCTTCGGGTTGGGGATGATAGAAGGGGCGCATGATGTGTGAATTTGACAGTTGCAGAGATGCTGTCGATTCCTAATTGTATCGGTAGCTACTTGCATTAACTCATATTGGTTGATATAGTTTAGTAGTTCGAGAATATCGAATTATCGAAATAGATCGAGCAAACTAACCTACCCTTTCAAGATTATTTAGTTAGGCTTATGACATTTACCCATCTCTTTACACCGCTGAAACTTGGGGCATTAACCCTACCCAACCGGATGCTAATGGCACCATTGACTCGCTGTCGGGCGGACGAAAACCATGTACCAACGGCTTTGATGGCTGAGCATTATAGTCAGCGGGCAAGTGCTGGATTGATTGTTGCTGAGGCTACGGCGGCGATGGATGGTTGCTCGGCGTTTGGGGCAGAGCCAGGGATTTATAACGATGCTCAAGTCGCTGGCTGGAAACTAGTTACTGATGCGGTACATGCTAAAGGTGGTCAAATTGTTCTTCAGATTTGGCATGGTGGGCGGGCTTGTCATCCATTATTGAATGGTGGTAAGGTTCCGGTTGCGCCTAGTGCGATCGCGATTACCAACGATGAGATCCATACTCCTGATGGAAAGTTTCCCTATACTGTCCCGCGCGAGTTAGCTGATGCCGAAATCCCCGCGATTATTGCTGGTTTTAAGGCGGCGGCTGTGAATGCGAAGGCGGCTGGATTCGACGGGGTGGAAATTCACGCAGCGAATGGTTATTTGTTGGATGAGTTTCTGCGGGATGGCTCAAATCAACGTGGTGGAGCATATGGTGGCTCGGTGGAGAATCGCGGGCGGCTATTATTGGAGGTGCTGGATGCAACAATTGAGGCTTGGGATAGTAATCGAGTGGGGGTGAGAATTTCACCATTAAATAGTTTTAATAGTATGGTGGATAGCGATCCGGTGGCGACTTTTAGTTGGTTGGCGACTAAGCTTAATGATTACAATCTAGCTTATTTGCATGTGATGCGAGCAGATTTTATGGGCATCCAACAGGGGGATGTGATGACTCCGATTCGATCGATCTACAAGGGCGCGATCGTGGGTAACATGGGCTATACTGCCGAAGAATCAGAAGCGGCGATCTCTGGCGGTAAACTTGATGCGGTTGCTTTTGGTGTGCCGTTTCTAGCTAATCCCGATCTTCCTAATCGGTTTGCTAAAAATGCACCCCTGAATCCTCCAGATCCAGCAAAGTTCTATTCTGCGGGGTCTGAAGGGTATACTGATTATCCGTATTTAGTCGCTTAAATATTCCGATATTAGCTATCGTGGGTGGGGCAGAAACCTGATTGATCGGAGAAGTCGGGTTTCTGTTTCAAATTATATCTCTGGTACAATCTGATCTGATGATATTAACCCGCATCTACCAAGTATTATGCTTCCCCAACATCGCTGGCAAATAGCACCGGGCAATCCATCCCAAGCAGCGATACTCGCGGCAGGAATCGTGCTGACACCTGAAGAGGAGACATCGCCATTACTCGCCCAAGTATTGATCAATCGGGGGATTGAAACGATCGAGCAAGCTGAGTTATTTATTTATCCCGAAACAGCGATATTACCTTCACCCTTGACGGAATTTCCAGATTTAGAGCTTAGCTTAGATTTATTGGTAAATGCGATCGAGCAGAAGTCGAAGATTGCGATTTGTGGTGACTATGATGCGGATGGGATGACGAGTACGGCGTTGCTATTGCGTGCTCTGTCAGCTTTGGGTGCCGATGTGGATTATGCGATTCCCAGTCGGATGTCGGATGGCTATGGCATCAATCGGCGAATTGTTGAGGAGTTTCACGCTGAGGGTGTCAAGCTGATTATCACGGTGGATAATGGCATCTCTGCTGTGGATGCGATCGCTAGAGCCGTAGAATTGGGTCTAATTACTATTATAACAGACCATCACGATTTACCGCAAGTACTTCCGCCAGCCCAGGCGATTCTTAATCCGAAATTGATTGCGGAGTCTTCGGTGTATCGGGCAATTGCGGGGGTAGGAGTCGCTTATCTGTTAGCACTGGAATTATCTGCTCGGTTAAATAAGCCATCTTTGAGCAATGAGTTATTAGAATTATTTACACTGGGCACAATTGCCGATCTCGCACCATTAACGGGGATTAATCGTCGCTTGGTTAAGCAGGGATTGCAACTATTACCCAATTCTCAAGTTACGGGGATTCAAGCTTTAATTGAAATGTCTGGTACCAAAGGTGGAACTGCGGCGAAAGATACGGCAATGAAGCCGGAAGATATTGGGTTTAGATTGGGACCGAGAATTAATGCGATCGGCAGAATTGATGATCCTCAGATTATCATTAATTTGCTGACAACTGATGATATGGGCGTGGCTTTAGCCAGAGCAATTCAATGCGAGCAAGTCAATAAGCAACGTCAAGATATGTGTGCTGCGATCGAGCAAGAAGCGATCGATCTAATCGAGCGTGGTAACTATAATATTAAGCAAAATCGGGTACTAGTTATTGTTCATCCTGGTTGGCATCATGGAGTAATTGGAATTGTAGCTTCGAGGTTAGTTGAACGCTACGGCGTACCTGTATTTATCGGTACAAATGAGGATGAACATCCGCTTGGTGAAACGCACGCTGAGGAAACCTCAGCGCGATTTCATCCGCATATTCGCGGTTCGGCACGGAGTATTCCTGAGTTTAATGTATTTGATGCTCTTAATTACTGTCACGATTTGCTGGGCAAATACGGCGGACATCGAGC
>JANNDQ010000134.1:0-2980 GCA_031387965.1 Chamaesiphon sp. OTE_75_metabat_567 | reverse complement strand
AATCTGGGATCTGTAATAGCTTGGAGAAAAATCCCTTGACTGGGCACGTAGCAACCTAAAATCACTGTATGCTCCGAACTTTTGCAGAGATTGAGGGCTGATTTCTTAGTTTCGATTGTTGGTCGATTGACATAAAATAATCGCCGCGCCGTGTCTGTCATCGTTGTCGTAGCCGCAAGTCTGGCGATCTCTGCTGGTGGTTGATAGCTCATGAGCTTACCCCAATCCTCTAATTCTTGCGCGAACCTAATCCCGATAATCGCGACAACAATGATAATCGCAGAGCGGAGATGACGATTTAGTCTTAGTCGCTTCATGGAAAACAAGTAAAGGTAGTATTTAGGATGCCGGAGAATCTTACCGATCCCACTTTAACAAGGGAATATTGCTTCTGGTGGTAAAAGCTTGGTAGGTAAGTTTGTTAACCTTCGTTGCGCGGCTTCTGGGAAAGTCGATCGAGTGTGATAAATTTTGAAAAAGAAGGTTAATTATCAGCCCTTAATTTTAAAAAAATAACCAGTGATAGATAACAATTTCGCCCAGACTGCACTAGACCCTCAACTAGCAGCAGGTGAAGAAATGAGTGACTATGTAGCTCATCTCCAAATGCACATGGCACTTCAAGCTCGCAATCTAGTTCCCACTCTCACCAATGCCGTCGATCCGCGAGAGCTGTTTCTCTATCAAACTCAGGCACATTTTGAAAAGCTAGCATCTCGCCAAGGCTGCTAACTATTTAGCCGCATATAGACTACCCAATGTCTGATGTAGCTCAACCACATTGCCAATTACGGCGATTGATGGCGCACTAAATTTGGTAAGCTCGACTCGATCGACAACTGTATCCAGAGTGGCGACTAGTTCTTGCTGCTGGGGGGTAGTGCCCCAGCGCACCAAGGCAATCGGTGTGTTCCCCGCCAGTCCTGCCGCCATCAGTTCATGGGTAATCCTGTCGAGATTGTGAACACCCATGTATACTACAATAGTTTCAGCGCTGTGAGCGATCGCGCTCCAATTGACCCCAGGACGGTATTTGCCAGCCATCTCGTGTCCAGTCACAAAAATAACTGAGGAACTATGATTACGATGGGTGAGGGGGATACCAGCGTAGGCTGGAGCCGCAATCCCTGAAGTAACCCCTGGTACAACTTCGACGGGGATTCCCGCAGCAACTAGATCTTCCATCTCTTCCCCGCCCCGCCCAAAAATAAACGGATCGCCACCTTTTAAGCGCACGACGATCGCCTGTTCACGAGCCTTAGCAATCAATAGTTCGGTAGTCTCATTTTGCAATAGTGAATGTCTACCCATCCGCTTCCCTGCATCGATTTTTTCCGCAGTGGGGGCGATTTTAGCCAAAATTTCTGAGCTAACGAGGGCATCATAAACCACGACATCGGCAGATTCTAACAAGATCTTACCTTTTACGGTTAGCAATCCTGGATCTCCTGGCCCCGCACCGACTAAATAAACTTTACCAACTGGCTTTTTGTCTGGATTTTGCACTAATTTTTAGATCGTTGTTTGTTACTAGGATAAAAAATCCCCTCCCAGGAGCGACGTTTTTATTCGGGGGGTTCACCCCGAATAAAAAAACGTCAAGACGGGGTGCCCGTAGGGTGGGGTGGGTAGATCTCCACAACATTCAAGTAAACTGTTGGTGAGGGCGGGTTTTGTTGTGAATTTCTGGCACAAACAGGATTATTAGCATGAACCCGCCCCTACAGATCCGTTTGTTCGATCGATCCTAAGATACTGCTGATCGTACTCACCAATTCGGGACTATCCCCCATCGGCTCACCCAATCTCAATTGTACCTGTGGGTACTGCGCCCTGAGTTCCGAGACTGACTTCTCGATCGCATCAGTAATTCCGCCTGCAAATAGAAAATAAGGTAGAATCCCGATTTCTGTTGTGCCTGTAGCGAGTAGCGTAGCTACTGTATCAGCTAAACTTGGCGCTACTGACCAATAAGCCGCCGCCACGTCTAGACGATTCGCCAATTGTTCGACGATCGCATTTCCCCCAGTTTTACGACTACCGTGAGCTAAAATGATACTCTGGCTCGGTAGTGAAGAACGGTTCTGGGCGAACAAATCTGTAAAATCAGCAGCGGAGCCAAGAAACGGCGCGACGACTAATTCAACCGTTTCGCCAATTTCTGCCTGAGCTAAAGCTACTTCGGCAGGAATATCATCCATCACATGCACTCCAGGAATCAGAAACAGCGGCAAAATTACAACTTGGTTAATCCCAATTTCTATACATTGACGGGCAAAGTCATCAATCTGTAAGTGTAGTGATTTAGCTGCTAATTCCAGTTGGGCAGTACCGACTAATATTGGTGATTTGATTGGCGAAATTATTTCCAGGTGCAAGCGTAATCGATCGGCTAATTGGTTGATAGCTGACTGTGGACGTGGATCACGGCTACCGTGAGATACTAGTAGATAAGCGTTGGACAAGTTAGTGGATAGTGGATAGTGGATAGTTATACACTAACATTGCTTGAAAATCAGTGTTATTAATTCTCCCAACTCAAAACTGCCAACTCTGAACTCCAAACCCTTCATGAATTACGACTTCCAAGGATTAGCACAACTATACAAAGACACACTCCTAGATAATGTCATCCCATTTTGGGAGCAAAACTCGATCGATTGGGAGCAAGGTGGCTACTTTACGTGTCTTGATAGATCGGGACAGGTATACGATACAGATAAATTCATCTGGCTCCAAAATCGTCAAGTGTGGACATTTTCGATGCTCTACAATCGCGTCGAACAACGAAGTGACTGGCTGAAGATTGCCGAACATGGTGCCCGCTTTCTCGCCGAGTGTGGGCGCGATCCGCAGGGTAACTGGTATTTTTCACTTGATCGATCGGGACAGCCCCTAATTCAGCCTTACAACATCTTCTCAGACTGTATTGCGGCGATGGCATTTAGTCAATATGCCCTCGCTAGCGGTGAAGCCGGGG
>JANNDQ010000807.1:0-5456 GCA_031387965.1 Chamaesiphon sp. OTE_75_metabat_567 | reverse complement strand
AAAAAACCTGCTAAACCGTCCACTAAGATAGAGCCAGATTTTACAGTTATTGGTACTGTTGCCGAGCTAGAAAAAAATGGCTACCTCCAAACTAAAGAAGTTGCAGTTTTAAGAAGTTCTACTAGTTCTCAAAAATTAATTGCCGTTAACCCTAAATGTAGCCATCAAGGTTGTGATGTAAAGTGGTTAGCTGAGCAAAAAAGATACAACTGCGCCTGTCATGACTCCAATTTTGAAGCCAATGGTGAAGTTATCAATGGCCCTGCGACCAAGCCTTTGGCTGCCTATCCTGCTAAAATTGTTGGTAATCAAGTCTTAGTTAAGATTTTACCTCCACCCGCAGTAGACCCTAATCGAAAAATTCCCACTGGGCGCGGGGGCACAATTAGGTAGACAAAGCATCAATATTTTGAGGTAATCTCAAATTATCCTCAATCCAAGCCCATCAGCTCAATCAAAAAACACAGTTCATGAGTGAAAGTACCATCCGTCCTGCCATTATCACTGGAATTATTCCCGATTCGATCGCAGCAGAAGTCGGATTCAGTACGGGCGATCGATTGGTCAAAATCAATGGTCAAAAGCCTCGCGATCTGATTGATTATCAGTTCTTGTGTGCAGACGAGGTGCTAGATTTAGAGGTGCTAGATGCTAAAGGGAAAGCCCACCAGATCGAGATTGAGAAGGATTATGATGAGGATTTGGGTCTAGAGTTTGAGTCAGCTTTATTTGATGGCTTGATTCAGTGCAACAATAAGTGCCCCTTCTGTTTTATCGATCAACAACCTCCCGGTAAGCGAGAATCTTTGTATTTCAAAGATGATGATTATCGGTTGAGCTTCTTATATGGTAGCTATCTGACCTTAACTAATCTCACCACCAAAGAATGGGATCGAATTGCCCAGATGCGGCTCTCGCCCTTGTACGTTTCCGTCCATGCTACCGAACCAGAGATTCGATCGCAATTGCTCAAGAATGGGCGGGCGGGGGAAATCATGAACCAATTGAAATGGTTTCAGTCCCATCGCTTGGAAGTCCACGCTCAGGTAGTATTGTGTCCAGGTATCAATGATGGAGGACATCTCGATCAAACGATCAGTGATTTAGCTAGCTTTCATCATGGTGATACTCCCGCAGTTGCTTCTGTCGCCGTCGTTCCCGTGGGATTGACGCGGTTTCGTCCCGATTTAACTGAGCTTTCCCCTGTTACCCCAGAGATCGCCAAAGTTGTGATCGCCCAAGTCGAAGCCTTCCAGCAGCAATTTAAGCAGGAAATTGGTTCTACCTTTGTGTGGCTAGCCGATGAATGGTATCTGAGTGCTGGGATCGAGCTACCGCCGAGCGAGTATTATGAAGATTATCCCCAATTAGGCAATGGAGTCGGTTCCATTCGTCGCTTTCTCGACGAATTTGCCGAAGAAATAGCCGACTGGGATGTCAGTGCGATCGATCCACCCCAGACTTGTACCTGGGTGGTTGGCAATGCCGTCGAGAATGCCTTCCAACCCATCGTTGAGCAGTTAAACTGCGTACCAGGTCTAACCGTTAACTTAGTTGCCATTGCCAGTCAATATTGGGGGCAACAGATGACAGTTACTGGGCTGATAACGGGGCAAGACTTGTTGTATGAGCTACCAGGAAGAGATTTAGGCGATCGAGTCCTCATCCCCACCGTGATGCTCAAACATGATGAAGACAAGTTCCTAGATGATGTTACACTCAGCGAATTAGCTGAAAAATTACAAATTCCGTTGATTCCCGTCAGTGGAATACCTGATTTTCTCGATAAATTAGGCGAAAATAGATTTGGTAATTAGAGACATCCCGCAGCTTTAAAAACAGTTTGATATCCATAACTTAATTGACTATGCTAACTCTGATTAAACTGATCCACACTCTCAATCGTCGCATCACTGAAGCAGTCTCGCCGACCGCCTTGGTGGCTCGCGAAGCGCGCCAGCAGCACCAGCCCAAACTCAAATTTCAGGCTATTTGTGCAGTGTTAGCGCTAAGTTTAGCTAGCTGGAGTCAGATCCAAGTTGCCGAGGCAAGATCCCTAGACTTTGCGGGGATTCGTGACAGTTTGCAGCTAGCGATTGGTAATCAGTCTAGACTGGATCGATCGTCCTCAAGGCTCATCGCCCAAAACTCTACAAATCAAACTCCACCCAGACCAACTAGCAGTCGAGATGGTGAGCCAATTAACAATATTAAGCCGCCGACCAAGGTACAGATTACTAATACAAAACCGATCACTCTCCAAGAGGCTCTAGACATCGCCGGACGGAACAATCGTGAACTTCAAACCGCTAGGTTTACCGTCACCAAAAGCCAAACTGATGTCAGAGAAGCTGAAGCTGCCAAGAACGTCCAAGTCGGACTGAATAGTACCCTCAGAGCGCAGGGCGCACCAGTTGTTGCCAATCGCCCAGTGAATCAGGACGGTTCCCTCACAACGGATCTCCAGGGCACGGTTGAGGCTAGTTATAGTCTAGTCAACCAAACACTTGACAAACGGATCACATCTAGCAAGGCACAAGTTGAATTTGATAAGCTTGATTTAATTCGGATCGAGCGCAGACTCAAAGGGGACGTGATTACTGCCTACTACGATCTTCAACAGAGTGACTCAGCATCAATTATCAACCAGGCTGCTATTAAAGATGCCGCGCGGAGTTTGAGTGATGCCCAGCTTCAAGAAAAAGCTGGCGTAGGGACTAAATTTGATATTCTCCGCGCTCAAGTTCAGTTAGCGACTGCTAACCAAGAATTAACCAATTCTCAAGGACAACAGAGAACTGCTCGTAAAAAACTTGCCCAGTTATTAAGCTTTGATGACACAACTGAATTTCAGGCTGCCGATGCGGTGCGCCAATTAGGTAGCTGGGACAAAAATCTCGAACAGAGAATCCTGCTGGCATTTGAACAACGCTCAGAAATCCGCCAACAAATAGTTCGGAAACAACTAGTCAGCTTTCAAGATGAAATCAGGGGTGATGATTCGGCACAGGTCAATTTATTTGCTAATTACAATTTAGGTAAAGTAATATCCAACAGCAATCCATTCCAAGACAGTTACAGTTTAGGTGCGCGGTTGAGTTGGAATTTCTTTGATGGCGGTGGATCTGCTGCACGGAATAATCGCCGCAGGATTAATGACGATATTTCTGATAGTCAGTTAGTCACTGCCCGCAATCTAGTCCGATTTGAAGTAGAGCAAGCTTTTAATAGCCTGGATACCAACCTCAAAAATATTGCCACATCTACCCAGTCACTTCAACAGGCGGAAGAAAGTCTTAAACTAGCTCGGTTGCGGTTTCAGGCTGGTGTGGGCACCCAAACTGACGTGATTCAAGCCCAAGCCGAACTAGCTAAAGCCCGTGGTAATCGGATCACTGCGATTCTTAATTATAACCGCGCTTTATCTACCCTCCGAACAGCTACAGAGCAAGTTGGGTAAGGCTATTGCCCTGATACTGATCTGTCCTCAGCTCCTGCCTATCTTGTTTACCCCCTTGGCAAAACTGTCAAAAATCTTAATAATCCTTAATAGGACGTAAAATATTTTTGAGGTATGGAGATGAGCGCGATTAAATTTATCAAAGAGGACAAGGAGATTATCGTTGCTCAGGGGTCAAATCTGCGGGAAAAGGCGATTCAAAACCAGATTGACATCTATACCTTCAAAGGTAAACTGATGAACTGTGGTGGCTATGGTCAGTGTGGCTTATGTCGGGTGGAGATCGTCGAAGGAATGGAAAATCTCTCGCCGCGCACTGATTTTGAAACCAAGAAGCTGGCAAAAAAACCTGATAGCCACCGTCTGGCTTGTCAAACACTGGTGAATGGGCCAGTATCTGTCAATACTAAGCCTTAGTGCCCAGTGAGAAGATCTAGATTTCCTAGACGCTCACTGAAAATGATATTCTAGTAAGGGTGTTGATAAAAATACTTTATAGGAATTACTGTAATGCAAACTAATAGTCTCGGTTTTGTTGCCAGCCTGTTGTTTATTCTAGTACCTTCGATTTTTCTGATCATTCTCTACATTCAAACTAGTTCTCGCGGTACTGGTACTGATTCCTAGTCGATAGAATCGCAGATTTGGCTAAAAAGTGGTAAGCGCAGATTGAGGGTACCCATGAAGGGTAACCCCAATCTAAGCTTTCACTAATCGCCCTGTATTGCCACAAAGTAAGAGTTAACTCAACAGATCCTCGATATCTCCTTCGATATCTTTGGGTTCAGCATTCGAGCCATAGCGTTTAATTACCTTGCCACTGCCATCAACCAAAAACTTGGTGAAATTCCACTTGATCCCTTCGGTGCCAAAAATTCCTGGTGCAGCTTTCACTAGATATTGAAATAATGGGTGAGCATTGCCACCGTTGACATCTATCTTCTCAAATAGCGGAAAAGATACCCCAAACTTGGTTTCACAAAAAGACTGAATCTCTGTCGCACTACCTGGTTCCTGCTGACCAAATTGGTTACAAGGGAAGCCTAAAACTTCAAATCCCTTGCTAGCGTACTTATCTTGCAATGCTTGCAAACCTTTGTACTGAGAGGTGAAACCACACTGACTAGCCGTGTTGACGATGAGCAAAACTTTATCGCGATAAGTACTCAGTTCGATCGGTTGACCTGCGATGCTGGTAGCTGAAAAGTCGTAAACTGTTGATGACATAGAGATTTTCTAGTGTAGATCCTAATCTACTTATTATTAGTCAACTGCTTCAAACTTGCTAGGTAGAATGAAACGACTGCTGATTTTAGGTGGAACTGGCGACGCGGTAAAATTGGCAAGTTTGGCTGTCGATCTACCTGGATTGTCAGTAATTACTAGTCTCGCAGGCAGAACTACCACACCGCACCAGCTGGTTGGCGATGTGCGAATCGGTGGTTTTGGTGGGGAAGCTGGTTTGGTTAAGTATTTGCAAGCTGAGCATATAGATCTGGTTATCGATGCGACACATCCATTTGCGGCGCAGATTTCTGAACATGGGGCGAGGGCTGCCACTAAATTGGGGATTCCCAGATTGATGTTAATTCGGGCTGACTGGGAGCGTTCATCTGGAGATGATTGGATTGAGGTTGAGAGTGTTGCAGCTGCTGTAAAATCGATTCCAGCTACCGCAAGGCGGGTCTTTGTGACGATCGGTAGACAACAACTCGCAGCTTTTGTAAGTTTGACAGATAAATGGTGTTTGATGCGATCGATCGATCCTCCCGATTCCACTATTCTATTACCCCCAGGCAAATTGTTACTCGATCGCGGGCCGTTTAGTCTGGAGTCAGAACGCAAATTACTTAAAGATTATCAGATTGATGCGATCGTTAGTAAAAATAGCGGTGGTGATGCGACTTATGCCAAGATTATTGCGGCGCGTGAATTGGGTTTGCCCGTGGTGATGGTACAACGTCCGATCTCTCCTGAAGGTGAAAGGGTTATGGAT
>JANNDQ010000699.1:0-1548 GCA_031387965.1 Chamaesiphon sp. OTE_75_metabat_567 | reverse complement strand
TTAAAGCCGTTATCTGAAATTAATCCAGAGACAAATCCTAATTATGTTCAGTATGAATTTATGGATGGAGTACGGGAGTTATTAGCTGATTCTGTGCCGTCAGGATATGTGCTGGATGTGGTGGATGCGGTATCGAAATATTTGGCGAGGAAGGCGGGTTTATCGTTGGCAGAGTTCGCTGCTGTTTTGCGGAATCCCCAACAGGTTGGAGATGGTGCAATTGCTGAAAATATTAGCTATTTTGCCACGATGACGGCTCAGGTATTGAGACGATTGGGCGGGGAATACAAAAAGTTTGCCGAGTCACTGGAAGGTTGGTCTGTTTGGGACTACAACCGACAATATGGAGAACAAACAGATCGAATCTATGAAGCCAATCTTATAATTATTGGTGAAGGTGGAGCAGGCAAAACTACCCTAGCTAAAAAAATTCAATCCTCAGATTATCAGTTACAGAACGAGAATTCCACAGAGGGTCTCGATGTGATTCAGTGGCAATTTCCGATCGAGAATGGAAAAATTTTTCGCGTCAATATTCAGGATTTTGGGGGTCAGGAAATTTACCATGCTACTCACCAGTTTTTTTTTACAAAACGCTCTCTATACATTCTTGTTTTAGATTCTCGCCGAGACTATACCGATTTTTACTACTGGCTCAAGTTAGTAGAACTATTAGGCGATAACAGTCCTGTGATGATCGTCAAGAATGAAAAACAAGATCGGCAACGAGAAATAAACGAGCGACAATTAAGGAGTGATTTTACCAATCTCAAAGAGATCGTATCTACCAACCTCGGCACCAATCGTGGCTTGTCAGAAATTCTCGCCCAGATCAAACATCATATTACTAACTTACCTCATATAGGCACTATTTTACCTAAGACTTGGATCGAAGTGCGGCAAGCATTAGAACTGGAGTCTCGCAATTATATTAGTCTGGATGAATACCTCAAGCTCTGCCAAGACAAAGGATTTACCAGAAGGGAAGATAAACTACAACTGAGTGGTTATCTCCACGATTTGGGTATCTGTCTTCATTTTCAGGACGACGAGCTACTAATGGAAACCGTAATTCTCAACCCTACTTGGGATACAGATGCAGTCTATAAAGTTCTAGATAATTCACTAGTGATTAGCAAACAGGGCAGATTTACCCGCGATGATTTAAAGCAGATCTGGTATGAAGATAAATATGCCACTATGCAACCCGAACTGTTGCGGCTGATGATGAATTTTAAACTTTGCTACGAAATTCCTGATGCCCCTAAAACCTATATTGCTCCACAATTGCTGACTCCCAATCAACCAGAATATGCTTGGGATGAATTGGGTAATCTACTACTTCGCTACGAATACGAATTCATGCCCAAAGGGATTCTGACTCGGTTTATAGTCAAAATGCACACTTGGATTGAATCACAGTCTTGTGTCTGGAAAAACGGTGTAGTATTGAGTAAAGATGGTGCTAGAGCGGAAGTAATAGAACAATATTACAATAAAGGGGCGATTTGCATTAGAGTTTCTGGTAAGAGACAACGAGATCTTCTC
>JANNDQ010000678.1:0-4954 GCA_031387965.1 Chamaesiphon sp. OTE_75_metabat_567 | reverse complement strand
GCTCGTTACTATTATCGACTTCAGCGCGAACGCCGAGGGCGAGTAATTTTGCACAGACTTCCTTGGCAAAGGGGGCAAAGTCCAGAGCGACAGGAACTAGCCGCATCTGAACGGGAGCCATCCACAGCGGGAAATCACCAGCATATTCCTCAATCAGAATCCCGATTAACCGTTCGAGCGAGCCGAATGGGGCGCGGTGAATCATTACAGGACGCTGGCGGCTGCTCTGATCGTCGATGTATTCTAGTTCAAACCGTTCGGGAAGATTGTAGTCTACCTGGACAGTGCCTAATTGCCACTCTCGATCGAGTGCATCACTAAAGATAAAATCTAGTTTAGGGCCATAAAAAGCCGCCTCGCCGATCCCGATGAAATGATCCATTCCCAGCTTTTCCACCGCGCGGCTAATTGCGCCTTCGGCTTTATTCCAAGCATCATCAGTACCGATATATTTATCAGAAGCTGGATCGCGGAAACTCAGGCGTGCTTTAAAGTTTTTGAGGCGGAGTTTCTCGAATACTGAGAGGATCAGATCGACGACATTTAGAAACTCTTCATCCAACTGTTCGGGTGTGACAAATAGGTGAGAGTCATCGACGGTAAAACCGCGCACGCGAGTCAGACCACCGAGTTCGCCAGATTGTTCGTAGCGATAAACCGTCCCAAATTCTGCATAGCGAATCGGTAAATCACGATAAGATCTGAGTTCACTTTGATAGATTTGGATATGAAATGGACAGTTCATTGGCTTCATCACAAAACCGTTATCTGCGGCAATATCTTCGAGATTGTCCGCCATAATTGGGAACATATCTTCCTTATACTTCTGCCTGTGTCCCGATTTCATGAATAGATCGGTTTTGGCGATATGTGGAGTAACTACGGGTAAATATCCCCGTTTTGTTTGCTCTTTTTTGAGGAAGTCTTCCAATGTAGAACGTAAAATAGTACCTTTTGGTGTCCACAATGGTAAACCAGGGCCAACTAATTCTGAAAAGATAAATAATCCTAGCTCTTTACCTAGTTTTCGATGATCGCGGCGGAGTGCTTCCTCCTTGCGGCGTTCGTATTCGGCAAGCTGTTCGGGGGTTTCCCAGGCAGTGCCGTAGATCCGCTGGAGTTGCGCCTTGGTTTCGTCACCGCGCCAGTATGCACCCGCCACTGCTTCAAGCTTAAATGCTTTCGGGTGGATGTCGCCAGTATTTTCCAGGTGTGGTCCCGCGCACAAATCCCACCATTTATCAGCAAGATGATAGAAGGTGATTGGTTCTTGCAATCCGGCGAGGATTTCTAACTTATATGGTTCATTAACCGCACTAATTCTGGCTTCAGCTTCGGTGCGACTGACTTCTTCGCGCACAACTGGCAATTTTTGATTGATGATTTTGATCATCTCCCGTTGAATTGACTTGAGATCCTTGTCTGTAAAGGCATCAGGGCTATCAAAATCGTAGTAGAACCCATTCTCGATCCAAGGACCAATAGTAACTAGCGCCTTGGGAAACAGCTTCTGTACCGCCATCGCCATCACATGGGAGGTGGTGTGTCTAATCTTTTTGAGAGTTTCCGATTCGCTGGTTTTGGGTAGATGGATCTTCTCTGGCTGTTCGGCGTTAGACATCGGTAAGCTGTTCCCTGAAAATTAAATATGCTGAAAGTGACTCTGCACTCAATCTATTTTACCCAGGAATTTGCACTCATAGGTAGACTTTGATCTGTTGACCCAATTGAAAGTGAGGACGACAGCCATTTTACTTTCACCGTCATTCAAAAAAAGGAAGGATTCGATCGAATCCTTCCTTTAATTATTAGGCGATTTCTATTAATTAATTACTAACCAGATCGGCACGCTCGAAAATTCAAGCAGTTTTGAAACCCACATTCTACTGTGCAGCGGTTTTATGGTTGAGTTTAATAATTCTCATCAGCGTAGCCAGCATCTTGATAATCGGGTTGGTAACGAGACTGATATTCTGATTCTACTCGACGCTGAGATTCTACTTCCGCCATTGCTGCGACAGGATCATACTTATCAGTATCTTTAATATCGATCTTCCAGCCAGTTAACCTTGCTGCTAGCCGAACATTTTGTCCTTCCTTACCAATCGCTAAACTCAATTGATCTACAGGTACTAGCACATGCGCCTGACGACCTTCGGGATTGACTAGGCGAACTTCATCAATTCGAGCAGGACTGAGCGCGTTAGAAATATAGGTCGCTGGATCTGGCGACCAGCGAATCACATCGATTTTCTCACCTTGCAATTCACCGACAACTACCTGAATCCGCGCACCTCTGGCACCGATACAAGCGCCGACGGGATCTACGTCACCTTCGAGTGTATCTACGGCAATCTTGGTGCGGGGGCCAACATGACGCGATGGTGGGCTGGCTTCTCGCGCTACTGCAACGATTCTGACTAGTTCTTCTTCGATTTCTGGGACTTCATTGGCAAAGAGTTCGACGACTAATCCGGCAGCACCACGCGAGACGAGTAGCTGTGGCCCCCGTTGAGAGCCTTCCCGAACTTTTTTGAGGAAGACCTTAAATGTCCGCCCGATGCGGTAGTTATCATTGGGGAGTTGCTCTTTTTGAGGGAGTTCTGCTTCAACATCTGGCTGCCCAAAGCTGCTACTGACAGATAGAATCACTGATTGACGCTCAAATCTGAGAACTTTTCCCATGAGGGCTGTCCCTTCAAATTGTTCAAATTCTTCTTGAATGATTTTCCGCTGTTGATCTCGCAATTTTTGGGCAAGAACTTGCTTGGCTTGAATTGCTGCCATCCGTCCGAAATCTTCGCGTTCGGGCGTAACGTCTAGTACGACAGAATCACCAAGTTGAGTTGAATCTTCGGCATCTTCTTGTTGAAGTAAACCTCTGACTTCTTCTAGGGAAATCTCCCGATCTTCATCGAATACTTCTTCAACGATCGTCTTAGTTGCGACAACTTGAAAAGCTTCTTCATCAAGGTTTAAGAACACATCGAAATTATCAAAATGATCTTCCTCAAATTGCATTTGGTCTAGATGTTGAGAGCGGCGATAGCGCTCGTAACCTTTAAGTAGAGCTTCGCGTAAGGCTGTCTGAACTGCGGTAGTTGGGAGATTACGATCTTTGCTAATCTCCTCGATCATACTTCTGAGTTGAGGTAGGCTAACGTTACTTTTTGGCTCTTTTTTAGCTTTTGGCATATTCAGTTAAATAATATTATAAAGTTTAGATTGAAAGCATTCGGTGAGAATACTACTTGCTAATTTAGAAAATGGTTAATAGCTAAATTCAACAATTGTCATCTAAAGCAACTTTGCTAACTAATTCTCTAGGGATTTCAACAGTTCGCCCTTTTTGACTTAGATAAATTTTGGTGTCGTCACGACGAATCAGCTGCCCTTGCCATTCGGTTTTGTTGTCCAATGGCTGGTGAGTGGTCACTTGCACCACAAAGCCACTAAAAGCGTTAAACTCTCGATCGGTAGTTAATTGTCTACTGATTCCAGGGCTAGAAACTTCTAGTGCATAAGCAAACGGAATAACTTCTGTCGCATCTAGAGCAGCATCTAGAGCGCGACTCATCCGCTCACAGTCTTGTAATCCGGTATCCTCAGCTAGATTGCGAATATCTATCCGCAAGGCTGGTGGACGCTCGTGGGTATGAAAGACAACGGCGACTACTTCTAGTCCCAATTCTGCGGCGATGGGGTTGGCGATGTCGGTAATTTGGGGAATTAAGGGATGAGCCATAGAGGTAGCAGCGACTAGGGACTAGTGGCAATTGGTATTTAGCTAATTTTTATTAGCCAGTTGTACCCAGTGCTAGCAGCAAGTGCTGTCTGAGGTATTATTGAGGGAAAATTAAGCGCAAGAGTGACTACATCAGCGGATCGTGCTGACGAGGGACAGAAACAACAAAAAAAGTGGGGTTCGACCCACTCCTGGTAATTTATTATTCCAAGAAGCATAAGTGCAAACTAATCTTTTAGCTTGCCCTTACTCTTAATATTAGCAGAGTTTCGATCGGCGCGTAATATACTAGCTGATAGGTAAAATAGCCATTTATGTGTCTAGATATCTATTCACACGAGGATTATGACTCTAAATCTCTACTTTCTTCGCCACGGACAAACTGCATCTAGCCGAGGTAATCTATTTTGTGGATCGATCGATCCAGGGCTGACTACTGACGGGGAAGAGATGGCACAGGTTTTTGCGACAGCTTATGAGAGTACTCCCTGGGAAGCGATTTATTGTAGTCCGAAAGAACGGGCAGTTTTGACGGCAGAGCCACTCGCGATGGCACTTAAAATGGAGCTACAGCTGCGAGATGGATTGCAGGAGATTAATTATGGCAAATGGGAAGGTCAGGATGTCGCGAGTGTCGATCGGGAGTATCATGATGACTATCTCCGGTGGCTGGCAGATCCAGGCTGGAATCCGCCGACAGGTGGAGAGTCGGCAATGACAATCGCGGCGCGCGCGCTAGCGGTAATTGAGGAAATTAGTCAGCAACACACTACGGGCAATGTGCTGCTCGTCTCACATAAGGCAACGATTCGGATCTTGTTATGCAGTCTGCTGGGAATCGATGCTGGGCGATTTCGCTATCGGCTGGGGATGCCTGTCTGTAGTGTAAGCATTGTTGAGTTTGGCGCACATGGGCCATTATTAAAGGTACTTGCGGATCGATCGCATTTAACTCAGCGGCTTCGCGATTTACCTGGAACGTAGGTTAGGTTTTGGGGGATGATTGGATTAGTGCTTAGTCTCAAGTTATTGGTGGGCAAAACCCGGATCTGGGGGTTCTGACCCCCAGACCCCCCATTGAGGAGCGGGGTGCCGCCCCTCAAACTCCCCTGCACAAGGTTCGATCTGGGTGAAGCGTGACGCGCTTCGCATTACCTCCGACCGGGGAATCGATCTGTGGGTTGGGGTTTATTTGTTGAAAACAGTTCC
>JANNDQ010000658.1:0-5369 GCA_031387965.1 Chamaesiphon sp. OTE_75_metabat_567 | reverse complement strand
ATCCAGCCGTGTAATCGATCCAGCCGCATCATTTGTGTGCAGGGTGGTCATGACCATGTGACCAGTCAAGGCTGCTTCCATCGAGGTTTTAGCCGTCTCTTGGTCGCGGGTTTCTCCCACCAGGATGATGTCAGGATCTTGTCGCATGAAGGCGCGGAGGATCGAGGCGAAGTTCATCCCTTTTTCCCGAATTACCTGAACTTGGTTAATTCCAGGTAGGGCATACTCGATCGGGTCTTCCGCTGTACTAATATTGACTCCAGGATCGTTTTGTTCGGCGAGGAGTGAATACAGCGTGGTAGATTTACCAGAACCTGTCGGCCCCGTCACCAGAATCAATCCAAACGGACGACTCCCCATCTCCCTGACGATTTCTAGTGTGGGTAAATCGCTAATCAATTTATCCAAACCAAGTTGAGTAGAAGCGTTATCCAAAATCCGCATACAGACTTTTTCGCCATAACGCCCTGGCAATGTACTCACCCGAAAATCTACTTTCCGACCTTCAAATGTCCGGCGAATCCGACCATCTTGAGGTAATCTTCGCTCGGCGATATCTAGTTCGGCGATAATTTTGAAGCGAGAGATGACGGCGGGAATAATATGCTTGGGCAGAATTGGAAACGTCTGCCGGAGCACACCATCCTTACGGAATCTGACTCTCAAGCCTTCCTCTTGTGGCTCAATGTGAATATCCGAAACTTTTTCCAGCAACCCTTTAGCGAGGATTTGGTTAACAAGTTTTACGACAGGAGCTGCTTCTGCCCCTTGCACGTCAATCTCATCGTTCATTTCCTCCTCAGCCATTCCCAACTCTGGCGAGTCGAAATTATCCATTTCGATGCTGAGATTTTTCTGGGAATTATCAGCGGCATCTTGCTGGATGCGTTCATCTAAGTAGCCATCGAGCAGCTTTTGATAATCTTCGGCGGCGATAACTTCGCTCCGCCAGCCAATCCCGTGGGGCCGGAGAATTTTATCTAAATCCGTTTTGGCTTGGAGATCGTCTGGCTTGATCATCGCCACCGTCAAAATCGGCGGATCTCCGTCTAGTTTCCCAATCGGCAGTAATTTAAGTTGCCGACAACTGTCAGCAGAAATAAAAGTATTAATTAATTCACGAACTTGGATCTTGTCGATTTGAGCAGAGGCAATATCGACCGCATTCAAACCGTAGACAATTTTGAGTTCAAATAACTGTTGTTTTTTATATTGCTGTTGCAATTCCGCAGGTAAGGATTTACCCGTCAGTGATTCCAACACCTCGGTCAGCGGGTGGTTATTTGCCCGACTATCAACCAAGGCTTGTTTAAGCTGTTCCGCGTTGACATAGCCCGCCTGAATCAGCTTGTTGCCGAAGGGAGAGAAGTCATTGCGGACGATCAGCGCCCGTTTGGGAAATGAAGATTGAGTCATGGCGGCACGTAAATAGCTCCTTAGCTTTACAGTATTCCCACAGCTGCACCGAATTACTCATTCGATCGAAATCTGCTACGGTGGAGGGATAAAGCTAATTAGTGTAATTGAGTTGTGCAGCTTAATTATTTAATCTTACTGGGATGCTCTGAGATCAGATCAATCAGCTTTCTTGAACCCAAATGGTATTTTGTGTCGATCGATTGGGCATCATAAAATGAGACGATTCCATTTGGATTAATCATGCCAGATCGATCGGGAGTAGCAACCATCAGTTAACGATTTAACACTGTTAATCTAAGTTGGTATAGCCTAAACATAGGCGAAAATCGCTAAAATCAAATTCTTAAAAAGTTAACGATCGACCCAGATCGGATTTATACTCAAAGTCAGGTTCAATGAATTAATTTCTCTCGTAGATATATACTCAAGGATCGACCATTAGCTTGCACACAGTCGATTTAACATCGAAATTGCCCGAGCTGCCTGTTAACCCGAATGAATGAACGATGAGCGAAACCCCACAACAGCCAAGTAGCCCTGATGATGAGTCTATCTCGTCACAACTACCAATTGAAAATATTGAACCTCAACCTGCGCCAGCAACACCCCCTGCTGTCACGCCACCATCAGTTGAGGACATCGCCAGTAGCCCACTAGGAAACAGCCCTAGCGAGATTCCCTTACCGACAGAGAATCCAGCACCCGATGCCGATCCAATCGCTCAATCAGAACTTCAGTCTCTCCAGATCCAACTAGCGGAAGTTTCCAATCAACGGGATGCCTTCCAAAGCCAGTATCTGAGGATTGCTGCTGACTTTGATAATTTCCGTAAGCGCAATAGCAAAGAAAAAGAAGAAATCGAACTGCGAACTAAATGCGCCACCATCATGGAGTTGCTGAGTGTCGTCGATAACTTCGAGCGCGCTCGGACCCAGATCAAGCCCCAAAATGATGGCGAAATGGGCATTCATAAGAGCTATCAAAGCGTTTACAAGCAATTGGTCGATGGTCTCAAGCGGATTGGCGTGTCGCCGATGCGTCCAGAAGGGCAACAATTCGACCCAAATCTGCATGAAGCAATCATGCGTCAGCCGACTGACGAACATCCCGAAGGCACTGTGATGGAAGAATTGCAACGCGGCTACTTCCTGGGAGATCGAATTTTGCGACACTCCCTGGTCAAAGTTGCTGCACCACCAGAGCAGCTATCGTCAGAAGATGCAACTAATTTTGACCCGGCTGATACTTAGACAAATCACCCTCTTCTTGAGGGTCAATACCCCCTTTCCCTGCATCCTTTTTTAGAGATTGCCTCAAATCTATGGCAAAAGTTATCGGCATCGACCTTGGTACAACTAATAGCTGCGTCTCCGTCCTCGAAGGCGGGATTCCGGTGGTCATTTCCAGTTCTGAGGGTGGTCGGACTACTCCCAGTATTATTGGATTTGCCAAGGGTGGCGAACAATTAGTTGGGCAACTGGCAAAACGACAAGGCGTAACTAATGCGGAAAATACCGTATATAGTATCAAACGCTTTATCGGTCGTCGCTGGGAAGACACAGACACAGAGCGCAACCGAGTCCCTTATAACTGTATTAAGGGTCGTGATAATACTGTAGATGTCCAGATTCGCGGTCGAAATTACACCCCCCAAGAGGTGTCGGCAATGATTCTCCAGAAGCTCAAGAAGGATGCTCAGAACTTCCTAGGACAGCCAGTCGAGCAGGCGGTGATCACCGTCCCCGCTTACTTTACAGACGCTCAACGCCAAGCCACAAAAGATGCCGGAACGATCGCGGGACTAGAAGTACTGCGGATTATCAATGAGCCTACTGCTGCGGCGCTTGCCTATGGCTTAGACAAAGCTGATACCGAACAAAAAATTATGGTTGTTGACTTGGGTGGTGGGACATTTGATGTCTCGATCCTCCAACTCGGCAACGGGATCTACGAAGTCAAAGCGACTTCTGGTAACAACCATCTCGGTGGAGACGATTTTGATAATGAGATTGTCCGCTGGATGATCAAGCATTTTCGGACGACCGAGAGTATCGATCTGTTGAAAGACAAAATGGCACTCCAACGCTTGCGAGAAGCAGCTGAGAAAGCCAAAATCGAACTCTCAACAATGATGAGTACCTCGATTAACCTGCCATTTATTGCCGCTAATGCTGAAGGCCCTAAACACCTAGAGATCGAGCTAAACCGGACTAAATTTGAGGAAATGGTCGCAGCGCTGATTGAATCCACCCTCGAACCAATTCAACGTTCGCTCAAGGATGCAGACCTCCAAACCAAGGATATCGATCGCATCTTACTAGTCGGCGGTTCGACGCGGATTCCCGCCGTCCAGCGCGCCATTCAAAACTTCTTTGGTGGCAAAGAACTCGATCGATCTGTCAATCCCGATGAAGCTGTAGCAATGGGTGCCGCCGTCCAAGCGGGAGTCGTCGGTGGTGATGTCAAAGATGTACTACTGCTCGATGTCACCCCCCTATCTTTAGGGATTGAAACCCTCGGCGAAGTCTTCACCAAAATCATCGAACGCAATACCACAATCCCCACCAGCAAAGGTCAAGAATTTTCCACCGCCACCGATGGTCAAACCTCCGTCGAAATCCACGTTCTCCAGGGTGAACGGGCAATGGCAAAAGACAACAAGAGTCTCGGTCGATTTTTGCTCCAAGGCATCCCCCCTGCGCCCCGTGGCGTGCCCAAAATCGAAGTTTCCTTTGATATTGACGTAAACGGCATTCTCAAAGTTGCAGCGCACGATCGCGGCACCGGAAGGGAGCAGACAGTCGCGATCAGCAACACTGGTGGACTCAACAAAGTCGATATCGAACGGATGCGCAAAGAAGCCGAAACATACGCGGCTGACGACTGGCGCAGACTGCAACTGGTGGAACTCAGAAACCAAGCCGATGCGCTCTTCCACACCTATGATGTCACACTCAAAGACAACGGTCATTTAATTAACGACCATCTCCGTGAACAAGCTGAGGCAACAGCAAAAGAACTCCAGCTGCTGCTGCTAGAACCATCAGCAAACTTAGAAAATGTTCAAGAGATGATCGATAAGCTGCAACAGCAGATCTTTGCAATGGGTACAGCTGTCTATCAGCAAGGTACGACTCCCAATGGTAACGGTACACCGCCACCAAATTCGACCAATGGTAAGACGACTAGACACGCACCCCTAAGCCGAGCCTCAGCTCCGCCCCCTCCCCCACCCCCAGCGAAAAAAGTCTCTAGCACGCTCACCCTCGATTATGACGATGAGACAGCTACGACTGATTATGAAGTAGTGGAGTAGGTTTTAGGCTTTAGGCTTTGGGCTGTGGGCTTTAGGCTTTAGGGCAAAGTGGGGTCTTGGGGTGTTTCCTCGTGAAGCACTTTTTGAGACAGGCTTTAGGGTTAGGTTCTGGATTTGGGATTTTAGGTGATAGAGAGTTACGGTTAATACGCCATCACTGTGGCCTGATTCCTTTACAATAAGTAAACTTATTTACTTTTGACGATCACCGAATTCTGCTCCTTAACACTCCTTGTAAGATAGAACCTCTCTATGGCACGCGACTATTACGAAATCCTTGGCACGTCCAGAGATGCCGATCAGGAAGAAATTAAACGCGCCTATCGCCGACTGGCGCGAAAATATCACCCAGATGTCAACAAAGAGCCTGGGGCAGAAGATACGTTCAAAGAAATCAATCGTGCCAACGAAGTCCTATCCGAACCCGAACTCCGCGCTCGTTACGACAGGTTTGGAGAGGCTGGCGTATCCTCAGGGGGTGGCGCTGCACCTGGATATGGCGACATGGGGGACATGGGCGGCTTTGCAGATATATTCGATGCCTTCTTCAATGGCTTCGGTGGCGCTCAGGGTGGACAGCAGCAACAAGCCCGCCGTCGGAATGGGCCAGCCAGAGGGGAAGATCTACGCCTCG
>JANNDQ010000548.1:0-2747 GCA_031387965.1 Chamaesiphon sp. OTE_75_metabat_567 | reverse complement strand
ATCCCAATGACCAAAACTAAATCTAAATGGAATTGCAACGATCGTGTAGCCTGCTTCAAATAATGTCTGTAAAAAATATCGATAGAAAATAGTTGGAAAAGTGCCAAATAAAGCACCCCCAATAAACTGGATCACCCCTTTTGGCTGAGGGTGAATTGCGACCCAACTAAAAGAAATGGGTCTAAACTCAAAATTTGTTAACATAGCAGTTATCTACTCTCAGAAGAATACATCTGAAAATTGAAGTTATAACGAGATTAATTGATAACTTGATTAGATAGTGGGGTAGATCGAGATTCTACCCCAGATAATATTACTCATCAATCCTCGTAATTTCTAACCATTTGAAAGTACAAAATGCCCACCATTTTTTACGGGTAAAGCATAAGCAATTTGATCGAGACCTACTTCGTCTGGCGTTGCACCAGTAAGATTTCTGAAAAAGGTACCACGATGCTCTGGTGTGACTAATAATGTCGCTTCATTACTCGCTCCTGAAAGCGAAGATAAGAAAATCTCTACATAGCCACGAGCCTCAAAATTTGCGTTAGCTAAAACTCCAGGGGTGAGAATAGGGGGTTGAAGAATCAGCAGTCCTGTCGTACTGTCAGGTATTGTAAATGTTAGTCGTGCTTTATTGTTTTGAGGAATTACTTCAGGAACTAGTTTTGCCTGTGAATTGGGAGGAAAGATATTTTCCCCCGAAATATCAACGGCACTGAATAAATCCGCAAAATTAAGGGGTAACCGTGGTGGTCCACCTACTGGAGTTATTGGAAATTTAACTGTAAAAACAACGGAAACAGTCACAGGAAAAAAGTTAACGTTGGCAACTGTCAAAAAATAGCCTTGAATTATTTTGCGGCTGAGATTACCAATTCCAGGAATAACTGGTGCTCCCGGCGGTAACGTTGTGGGCAACTGTGGTTTGACTAGGAGTTCAAAGGTGGAAACTAACATGTTCTTTTTTGTATATAGGTGAGTTACAAACTTACTGTAATCTCTTGTCCTGTAAATCACAATCAACATGTAACATATCTTAATAAGCTGTGGTATGACTAGCAGCCAACTACTCCCGTAGCTCAAAAGACGATGGACATTAAATCATCTGAAGCTGAACACCTTCATGTTGAAGTAACCATTGCTTGCGCTCCAATCCACCTGCATATCCGGTAAGTTTAGCCTTGGCACCAATTACTCGATGACAAGGTACGACAATTGCTACTGGATTGAGTGAGTTTGCCATGCCTACAGCTCTGGCTGCTGTAGGTTTACCCAATTTTGCTGCCAACTCTCCGTATGTAGCTGTCGTACCCACTGGAATTGTCCGTAAGCCTTCCCAAACTAACTGCTGAAAATCAGTACCCCCAGCATTGATAGCAATATTATCTAGACTGCCATAGTCTCCAGCTAGATAGGCACGAACTTTACTGCTGAAGCCTTGAGGATCGATCGTTGGGAGCAGTTCCAGTACTGGATATCGCTTGTGCAATAATCCCATCATTCGCGCTTCATAGTCATCAAAATCTAGCGCACACAAGCTTAGTTCGTCAGTAACTATAATGATTGTGCCGATTGGTGAGGTGATTCGATCAATCTGAAGTTTCATTGTAGACACTAAGATTTTGTTAGCGTCGATCGGATGTCGCTAAGCATCAGAGTCTATCGCCATCCATTTGAAAATGCCCAAAATTCGATCGATTGGATCGAGAGCATATTCAGTAACATCAATGGTCAAATCTCGTCCCGTCAATTTCAGGAATTGCCACTGGGTTCCGGTTGTGACACTGCCGTAAATTGTGGCTACTTCTTGCCCACCCGCTTGATTGAATTTTTGCGCAGCAACCATCTCTGCCGCACATTGCCCCCATCCAGCATTGAGTTCACCGTTCTTCGCTTCAATGAGAACTATCGCTGGCGCTTCGATAATCAGTTCGTTTGTCGATCTAGTCAGTAAAAAATTGCACACACCATTCAATCCCGACTCAACATCGATCGAAAAGTCTGTACCGGAGAACAACCCAATTTGGCGATCTAGCAGTTCGCGCAGCTCGAATAACAGTGGGGCGACAATTAACTCAGATCTCACCTTTTCACTCCCCTGAGCCGCTGCAAAAGGTGCTGATTTGGACAAAAGATCCGTTAACCACTTACCAGCGGCAAGCGTGGGGAGATCTTTAAAAAATACCCCTTTGACAACCTTGAGATCGAATTGCCTTTGAACTTGAAGCAGGCTAAAGCTACTGTAGGGCATATTAAGAGACTAAGGAGAGACTTAGATTATAGTATAATGTTACTAACCAAAATAATGCAGAGTACTACTTGCCAGACTGCGATCTAAATCAGGTTGCTAAGCCATGAGAATTGGCATAGCTCCAAACCGTATTTTCCAATAACATTGTCACCGTCATCGCGCCGACACCACCAGGGACAGGCGTGATCCAGCTAGCAACTGTCTTGACTGATTCAAAATCCACGTCACCAACCAGTCGCGACTTGCCACTTGTCGAATCAGCGAGTCGATTGATGCCGACATCGATTACTACCGCCCCAGGCTTAACCATCTCGGCGGTAATCATCTGGGTTCTGCCAACCGCAGCTACCAAGATATCTGCCGACTGACACATAGCAGTGAGATCGGGCGTGCGAGAATGAGCGATCGTCACCGTCGCATCAGCAGCTAGGAGCATCAGCGCCAACGGCTTGCCAACTAAAATACTTCGCCCAACTACCACCGCATGTTTTCC
>JANNDQ010000546.1:0-1879 GCA_031387965.1 Chamaesiphon sp. OTE_75_metabat_567 | reverse complement strand
GATGAATCCCTTCTGAGTGAGCATAATCAGGTACTCATCATCGCTAAACTCGCTCACAGGTACCACTGAGGTGATCTTCTCCTCGCGGGGAATCGGTAAAATTCCCATCAGTGCGGTACCCCGTGCCGTGCGGGACGATATGGGGATTTGGTAGGCTTTGACGGTATAGACGACACCTCGATCGCTAAATAGCAGAATTGTATCGTGATCGCAGCAGGTGAGGAAATGCTCGATCGCATCTTCTTCTTTCATCCCTGTGCCTTTTTTGCCCCTGGTAGCGCGGCTTTGCGTCTCAAAGGTGCTGACTGGCATCCGTTTGATATAGCCCTGCTCGGTGACGAGAATTAAGGATTTCTCGTTGGCGATTAAGTCGGTGTCTTCAAGATCGCCTTCACTGTGCTCGATTAGAGTCCGGCGCGGGGTGGCAAAGGTGGATTTGATTTCGGCGATTTCGGTTTGGATGATGTCCAAGATCCGTTCGCGCCGAGCGAGAATATCGCGGAGATCGGTGATTTTGATCGTCAGTTCGTCATGCTCTAGATGAATTTTGTCAGCTTCCAGGGCAGTCAGGCGACGCAATTGCATCTGAAGGATCGCATCAGATTGTAACTCGGATAACTGGAACCGATCGATCATCTCCTGTTTAGCTGTCGCAGAATCCGCCGCACCCCGAATCAGCCGGATTACGGCATCCAAGTTCGCTAGGGCGATGAGTAAACCTTGCAACAGGTGATCGCGCTCTTCGGCTTTCCGCAACTCATAACGAGTCCGGCGCGTAATCGACTCAATCCGAAAATCGAGGAAAACGCTGAGAAACTTCTTGAGCGTGAGTAACTGAGGTTCCCCATTTACCAACGCCAGCATGTTGCAACCGAAGTTGGTTTGGATCGGGGTTTGCTTGTAGAGGTTGTTCAGCACCACGCGGGGATAAGCATCCCGCTTGAGTTCGATCACGATTCGCATCCCATCTCGATCGCTTTCATCCCGAATATCCGAGATCCCGTCTAACTTATGGTCATTAACCATTTCCGCGATCCGTTCGATCAGGGAAGCCTTATTTGTCTGGTAAGGTAGCTCTGTAATGATAATCGCTTCTCGATCGGGTCTACCCTTATATTCCAGGGTTTCAATATTCGCCACACCACGCATGGTAATTGAACCGCGCCCAGTTGCATAAGCCTCTTTAATCGGCCCAGTGCCCAAAATCTGCGCTCCCGTGGGAAAATCGGGGCCAGGGATATATTGCATCAATTCCATATCCGTAATCTCAGGATTGGCAATCAACGCCACCACCCCATCGATTAGCTCACCCAAATTATGGGGCGGAATATTCGTCGCCATCCCCACCGCAATCCCCGATGAGCCATTCAGCAATAGCTGCGGAATCCGCGCAGGTAATACAGTCGGCTCCTGTTGCGAACCATCAAAGTTATCCGCAAAATCAACCGTCTCCGCTTCGATGTCTCGCAAGACAGCTTCCATCGTCAAAGCTTGCAGACGACACTCGGTATACCGCATCGCCGCAGGTGGATCGTTATCCACCGAACCAAAGTTACCATGTCCGTTAATCAACGGATTTCGCATCGAAAAATCTTGAGCCATCCGCACCAGCGCGTCATACACAGCCGTATCACCGTGAGGATGGTATTTACCCAGCACTTCCCCGACTACCCGCGCACACTTTCTGAACGGGCGATCTGCTGTCAAACCCAGTTCGTGCATCGCATACAGGATTCGGCGGTGGACTGGTTTCAAACCATCTCGTGCATCGGGAAGTGCTCGCCCTACGATTACGCTCATGGCGTATTCTAGGTAAGAGCTAGACATCTCAGTTCGTAGATCTGTAGGGATAATCCGCTCTTGGGAAGTAGTCATGGAA
>JANNDQ010000539.1:0-1707 GCA_031387965.1 Chamaesiphon sp. OTE_75_metabat_567 | reverse complement strand
TGTTTTTCCTGGGCAACGACTGATCTTTGAAGCCCCAATTTATAGCTATTTTGTCAATCCTGGTTTTTTAACACGGTGATATATAGTTGTCTGATATTCTACCATGTCTGGGGATCGGCGATCGCAGCAGCATTACACTTCCTGCGAAAGTCAGGCTTTAGACTTTAGGGAAAAGAATACTGAGAAAGATTATGTTTTTGCTTTCGCAGGAGATTCATTGTTTGTCTAGCAATTGGCATATTCTAATTCAGGGGCAGGCGGAACCAAAAGATTTGAGGGTTCGCACCCACCATCTACTGTCAGCTGTTGACAAGGAATCTTGTCAGACAAAATCGAACTCGCCATCATCCCGGTGTGAATCTCCAAATAGCTATAAATTGGGGCTTCAAAGATCAGTCGTTGCCCTGGAAAAACAACTCGCTCAAAGTACCAATTATGAACATTGGTAATTCTGGCAACTTGAATCTGGCTGGTGCTATTGACATAGCAGCAACAAATCTCATCGCCATTGTTGTCTGACGGTAATGGATCTAGTGTGTGAGCCATGATTATCTAGTTCATCTGGTATCCAGAGAAAGATTGGTATGATTAAGGTATCACTCCTATTTAGGTCAAAGCTGTAAAGTATACTACCTTTTGAACCAGTGGGGATCGTTGGTGGGATCGATCGAATGTCAAGCTGACACTACCTTTCCGATTGAATTTTGTGTAAAGTTATATTAAAGACATTCATAAACTTTGCAGCAAGGATCGATTTTTTCAAGCTGGTACAAATATCGAACTTATATATTTTTTAATTACTTTTTGAGATTCAAATAATTTCACCCTGTCAGAGAAAAATTTGTAGGTTGGGTTGAACGAATGTGAAACCCAACATTTGCACAATTGATTGTTGAGTGTGTTGGGTTTCGAGGCTCAACCCAACCTACAAGTTTTTTTCTTGCTTGGATAGATCAGCCCTGCTATTGCCAAGACGGGCAATGTCCAACCTACCACTAAAGCCTAGAACCTAGATTATGACTAGCCGCATCCTCTACTGTCGCCTGCCCTGCAATCCGATTTTCCCGATCGGCGTTGTATACTTATCAGACCATGTTCACAAACAATTTCCAGATGTCGAGCAACGAATCTTTGATCTAGGCGCAGTACCGCCTCTAGATTATGGTGCAGCAATGGACATCGCGATCGATGAGTTCAAGCCAGATTTACTACTGTACTCTTGGCGAGATATCCAGATCTATGCACCTGTGGGTGGACGCGGTGGAAATCCGCTCCAGAACTCCTTTGAAGTATTTTACGATCGCAATCCGCTCAAAAAGCTGCGTGGTGCCCTCGGTGGGGCGCGGATGCTCACGAGCCACTATACAGAACTGTGGCGGAATATGTCCCTGATTAAGCGGGGGATAAAACGCGCTAAAAAACACAGTCCCACGGCTCAATTAGTCGTCGGTGGCGGTGCTGTAAGCGTCTTCTACGAGCAGCTATCGAAGAGTCTACCCAAAGGATCGATCGTCTCGATTGGTGAGGGTGAAGCCCTGCTAGAGAAGATTATTAGAGGTGAAGATCTAGCCAAGGAACGCTGCTATATCGTCGGAGAAGCACCGCGCAAAGGACTGGTGCATGAACCACCCGCCGCGATCGAAAAGACAGCATGTAACTACGATTATATTGAGACAATTTGGCCAGAATTTAGCTACTATCTCCAAG
>JANNDQ010000528.1:0-11509 GCA_031387965.1 Chamaesiphon sp. OTE_75_metabat_567 | reverse complement strand
CTGCCTGCGCAGAGGAGGGGATTTACATGCGTATATATTTTACAGTTCGACAATTACTGGCGTATGGTCGCTGGGCTGAACTAGTTTACGGGGTTCGATATCGATCGAACAGCTAATAGCCCTGTCAAATAAGTCTGGCGTGAGATAAAGATGATCGATTCGCCAGCCGCGATTGCGTTCAAATCCTTGCTGGCGATAGTCCCACCAACTAAAATGTCCACCTTCAGGAGTGAATTTGCGGAAGCTATCTTGAAAGCCTAACTCAAGGACTGATTTACGGAGTATTTCCCGTTCCGCCACTGTCGCCATCACCCGATCTTTGGTAGTAGTTTTGGTATGAATATCCACATCTTCAAGGGCAATATTAAAGTCGCCACAGACACAAATTGATGGTTGGCCAGATTTGATTGTTGTGTCTAAATATTGACCCAATAATTCTAACCAACTTAGCTTGTAAGGATACTTTTCACTAGTCACCATATTCCCATTTGGAACATAGAGATTGACGATTTGGACACCATTGAGATTACCTGTAATTACTCGTTTTTGATCGTCTAGATTGCCAACCGCTTCTGGTGTTAATACGCCTGCAAACCCACAGCTAACATTAGTTAATGGCTGCTTGCTAAATATAGCAACCCCATTATAGGATTTCTGACCAGAGATATAGACATGATAACCGCAAGATTTGATCGCCTCGATCGGAAACTGTTCATCAGTCACCTTAGTTTCTTGGACACAAAGGACATCAACGGGATTTTGGTGCAACCAATTGGTGACTATTTCTAGTCTTGTCCGAATTGAGTTGACGTTCCAAGTGGCAATTTTCATTAGACTTCTTTCGTAGATAGCAGAGTTGGAGCAAAATAATCCTTCACTGCTTCGGGCAAAGCGATCGTAAGGTAGGTAACGGGTTCAAAGGTTGAATCGGATTGTTTGAATTATAACTTATGACTTAGTTGCTGGGTGGATATTCATCTCTGTCTAGGTTTTAGTGGATTATATTTCGATCGATTAGCGATCGATCTCAGCTATTGAGATCGATCGAATGAATAGCGATCGTAAGTAACAATCTGAAATCATTGATCCGTCAGGATTCGACCGTGTGCATTGCCCACCCAGCATTTCTAAATTACGGTCGAGTAGAATAAGGAAAGTTTTCGGATAATAAATAGTTCAGTGAACAAAGGCGATGCAATGGCAGAGACAACAGGGGTGGTGAATTTTTACAGCGTCAGTGACGAGTTCGGAGAATTCTCAAACTTCGCACCTTACCCGTTCGCACTCGACGGAGAGCAGTGGCAGACCTCTGAACATTACTTCCAAGCGCAGAAGTTCGAGGACAAAGCATATAAGGCCAAGATTCAAAAATCTAACTCGCCGATGCTTGCCGCTCAGATGGGACGTGACCGCAAGCAGAAACTTCGGCGGAATTGGGAGTCTGTCAAGGTCGGAGTAATGCGGGCGGCAGTGCTGGCAAAGTTTACTCAGCACGAGGAGCTTAGAGCATTGCTGCCCTCTACTGGAGACTACAAACTGGTTGAGCATACTGAAAGCGACGACTATTGGGGCGATGGAGGTGATGGCAGTGGCAAGAACATGCTCGGCCGCATCCTGATGCAAGTGCGGGAGTCGCTGCGATTATCTCAAGGTGTTACACTGGCTGCCGATAAATAGATGGTAGGTTGGGTTGAAGAATGAAACCCAACATTTCTAGGTTGTTGGTGCATTCGTTGGGTTTCGCTCTGCTCAACCCAACCTACGATTTATCTGTTATTTGACGATCGATCCAAAGTCAGCCAACACCCGTGCATGATTGCGAACTAATCCTAATAGATTCAATCGGTTGGTTTTAATTGCGGGATTATCATCCATCACCATCACGCTATTATCCCCATCGAACAAGTTCCCAATCGCGGGAGTAAGTAACGCCAGCGCGTCGATAAGTTGTTGATAGTTACGGGAGGCTTGGGCCGCTTTTGTCTGGGGTTCTAGGGCAATTAAGCCATCGTAGACGGCTTGCTCTGAGGACTTTTGAAAGAGGCTAATTTGGACTACTTGGGTGGGCGCTAATTGTTGGGTGTCGAGGTTTCCTTGGGCAGCTAATTTGCTCGATCGATTCACAGTTCCATAGATATTTTCTAGGGTGCCATTATCGCGAATCTGTTGGAGAAATGCGGCTCGATCTCGTGTATCGAGTAAATCTGCTAGGGCGCGTTGGGTATACTCTCGATCGTTTTCACCCAAGACGGCGTTAACTAGATCGTAGTCGATATGTTTGTCTTCTTGAAGGAGATTTCGCAGTCTTTGAACGAAAAAATCTTGTAATTGTTGAGTGAGTTCGGTGGGATTGATTTGGGTGCGAATTTGGTGAAATTCGGTGACAATTTTAGTAATCAATTGTTCGAGATTAATGCCTAAGTTAGCATCCCAGACAATGTTAATAATTGCATTTGCCGCACGTCGCAGGGCGAAGGGATCGGACGATCCGGTGGGTAACATGCCTAGTCCAAAGATACAGACTAATGTATCTAACCTGTCGGCAATTCCGACGATTTGTCCGGTTAGGAATTGGGGGAGGCTATCTTCGGCGTTGCGAGGTAAGTAATGCTCAACTATTGCGGTGGCTACTTTGGTTGATTCGCCATTTGCGATCGCATACTTAGACCCCATGATGCCTTGGAGTTCAGGGAATTCGCCGACCATTTGAGTGACTAAATCAGCTTTACATAATAGTGCTGCACGGGCGATATGCTGACACTGTTCGGGATTGAGATTTAATTGAGACGCGATCGAATTAGCATTAGTAATAATCCGATCAACTTTCAATCTTACCGATCCTAAATCAGCTTGGAAGGTGACGGTTTCTAGTTTGGGAATATAGTCAGCTAATGGTTGGGCTAAGTCAGCACTATAAAAATACTGTCCATCGGCTAGTCTGGCTCTGACTACTCGTCCATTCCCGGCAGCGATAATCTCGGATTTAGCCGGATCGCCATTGGAGATGGTGATAAAGTTGGGTAATAATTTCTGCTAGGTAAGATCGGTAAAGATCGGGAAGTATCGCTGATGTGTCACCATTACCGTGGTGATTACTTCTACTGGTAAATTCAGAAACTCATCATCAAATTTACCAACTACGGCAGTGGGATATTCCACTAGTTGAATCACTTCAGCCAGTAAATCTGGGTAAACTTCGGCAACCCCGCCCATTTTCGTCGCCGCAGCTTGAATCTGTTGCACGATATCAGCTTTGCGCTGATTTTGGTCTACATTTACATATCCATCAGCCAAGGTTTTTAAATACCCAGCGGCTGAAACGACAGAAACTGGTGCGGGATGGAGGACGCGATGGGTTTGAGAAATCCGATCGCTTTTAACTATATCCTCACCATTGATGATTTCGATCGGTAAAATATCCTGATTCCATAATGCCACTAGCCAGCGAATCGGGCGCGGAAACTTTAAGTCTCCATCGGCCCATCGCATCAGTCTTTTACCTTCTAATTTGAAAATCCATTGAGGGATTAACTCCGTTAAAATCGCCCTAGTATCTCTTCCGGCGATCGTTTTGGTGATAAAAATGAACTCACCCTTATCCGTCGGGCGAAGTTCCAGACTGGAAACATCTACCCCCTGCTTCTTCGCAAAGCCAATTGCTGCTGGCGTTGGCTGCCCATCTTTATAAGCCGCAGCCGCTGGTGGACCTTTGATCTCCTCCACCCGATCGACCTGCCGATCTGGTAAATTAGTGATAATCGCGGACAGACGGCGGGGCGTAGCGTATATTTTCACCTCACCAGTCAAAGCCTCAGCCGCTAAAATTGCCGGAATTAGCTCCTCCCACTGCCGAATTGCGTCGCTGACAAACCCTGCGGGCAAATCTTCAGTACCGACTTCCACCAAAAAATCAGACATATTAAATAATTAATAATTACAGCTAAATATATAGATTCATAGGGATCAAATTAGCAGATCCACGAGTTCTTATTATCCAACCTCTGCGTCCTCTGCGCCTCTGCGGTGAGAAAATTTTCTTAAATGCGCCCTAGCCTAACCCCAAACCCTCAAGTTCTGATTATCTATAACCCAGCAGCAGGGCAATCGACTAATTTACACAATACACTCGATCGAGTCGCAAATTTGTGGCGCGATCAGGGCTGGCAAGTGCAGATTGCGGCTACTATTGGCGCTGGTGATGCAACAGTCAAAGCACAGCAAGCGGCACTCGCAGGATATCATGCGGTGATCGCTGCTGGAGGGGATGGTACAGTTAATGAGGTGATGAATGGCTTAGTTGGCACTAGTACCGCACTGGGGACATTGCCCTTGGGCACGGTGAATATCTGGGCGCGTGAAATGGGGCTGTCGATGGATCTGCTCAAAGCAGCCGAAAGTTTAATCAAATCAGATCTCGCCCAAATCGACGTAGGGATGGCTGGAAATCGCTATTTCTTACTGATGGCAGGAATTGGATTTGATGCGGCAGTAACGGCGACTGTATCTGCCAGTGAGAAGAAAATACTCGGCGCGATCGCTTACATCAAACAGGCGATTCAAATCGCGTGGAATTTTCGCGGGGTGCGGCTGAAATTACGCATTGACGGCAAGAAGGTGCGGGGCAAAATCTTAATGGTGATTATTGGCAATAGTCAGCTCTATGGTGGTGTGGTCAAATTCACCGCCCATGCGACGATCGATGATGGCTTACTGGATGTCTGCGTAATTAAAGGACGCGGGATGTTATCGGCACCACAACGATTAATTTCGATTTTTACCCGTAACTATAATCGCGATCCACAAGTGAAATACTATCAAGCCAAACAAATTGAGATTCGCCCCAAACGTGGTAAGTCCTTGCCCGTACAGATCGACGGCGATTATTTGGGTACGACACCGATGAGTTTTCGGGTGGTGCCAAGTAGTCTGTGGATTTTAGTTCCACCCAATGCTGATCGATCTTTGTGGCAATCAACTTAGGTTTTAGGCTTTACCTTATAGAACCCATTTGAGATATTTTTAGATGCTGGTGGAGAAGGGTGGGTGCTTGGTGCAACGCAAGCTGTAGACGAGCGAAGCGAGGCGTGTCGCCAGACGGAAACCTCAGCGCGTAGGGCAAAGCCCCGCCAAAGGCGTATGCATCCGCTTTTGTTTGAGATTGAACAGTAACATCAACATTAGATTGCATGAAGCGGCGTTTTTATTCTCCTGGGGGAGCGGGCTTCCGCCAACGGGGGTTCCCCCCGAATAAAAAAGCGACGCATCGAACGGGAGGTTTCCTCCCGTTTGTGTGCGTCAAGACAACGACAAGACACCCACCCCTAGAGATCCATCAACGAATCGATGACGCATTTTGCGAGCCAACCGTAGGGGCTGGCTCATGCTAGTAATTTTCGTCTAACACCATCATCTTCGATCAAAACCTGCCCTCCCTCACAAGAAGATCTCAAATGGTTTCTATAAGCAATCAGCCTGTCTTGAGTATATTAAGACAGGCTGATGAGGTATTTAAATCCCGGCTGATTAAATTAACCAGAAACACAATCGGTTAAAAGGATCTAAACTTCTTCTGTTGCTACTGATTCTACTGTGCCTTCACCTTCAGTTGCAGTCTCGTCAGTGACTTCTGGCTCTGCTGCTTTGATAACTGGGGGCTTAGCTTTGCTGGGTTTTGGGCCGCGCATCAGGGCGAGGTTTTCAGGCGCTCTGGGTTCATCTCTTTTGTTGGAATCTCTTCTGCCACCTTTGTCTGCGCCACGATCAGCACTGCTCTTCTTGCTGGGAGCTGGGGAAGATTTGGGGGTACCGTCGCCCTCAACTGGGGGATTTTGACGATCGGCTTTCTTGATTGGACGGTCTACCATTGTTCGGTTTTGAATTACTATTGGTATCTTAGCTTGTCAGGGCACAATCGCTCAGACCGATCTGCAACATTAACAAAATCTAAGTCTTCTCTCTCATGATGCCCAAGATTGAGATCATTGACACCACCTATTTTTAACATTAATTTGCACAAAATTGATTTCAAAGCCTAATCCCACAATCTTCTACCCTGACGGGTATTTAATTTGTTGTGCGCGTCAGCTAATAACTGCGGAATATTTAACTCTTGCGGACAACGTGGTAAACAATCTCCACACTCATTACATCGATTGGCTTTCATCCCTGGAAACCAGTGTCCAGCATTTTCAAACATCTGATAACGGTACTGTCCATAGTCAGTCATCTCATAGGCAACGGCTAGATTTCGCAGTCTCAAGACTTCGGGGATATTAATCTGGGCAGGGCAAGGTAAACAGGCATAACATTGACTGCATAGATCGGTATCTAGACTAGTTTGCAGCTGCCGCTCTAATCGATCGACTATCGCCTGTTCTACCTCCGTCAATGGATAATAATCATCAGCTACATCTAGGCTGGGATATAGCTCTTCAGAATTAGCCGCACCCAGACTGAGCGTACTAATTCGATGGTCTGCTAGTAACCACCGATAATTAAAAGCTAATGGTGTTAAGGGTTGGCACAGTTCTGCTAAATTCGGCGGGGGAGTGTAGAGTTTACCGCCTTTGTCGGCAGGGGAGATAATTAATATTCCCATGTCATACTTGTTTGCAAGTTCGATCGCTGGAGCCAGTCGCTGGTAAAAGTAATAGTAATGGAGATTGATAAATTCAAATAATTTGGTCTCGATCGCCGCAAGAATCAGCTCTAAGCTACCATGAGTAGAGAAACCCAAGTGTTTAATCTTACCAGACTCGATCGCCTCAGCAATCGCCGGATAACAGCCTTCTTGAACCCAATCTAGATGTTCGGGCGTATTAATCCCATGAATCGCCAGACAGTCAATATAATCTAGTTGCAAGCGTTCCAAAGATTCATCAATCCACTGCGCCATCACTGCTCGATCGGGTGTCGGCGATAGTTTAGTTGTAATGTAAAGCTGCGATCGATCTACTGGTAGTTCTCGCTGAAGTGCCAATCCTAAATACGTTTCACTTTGTCCATATCCTCGTGCTGTTTCGAGATGATTGATGCCGCAGGCAAGAGCGCGATAAATTGTTTGATAAGCTATTTCAGGACTGGCTAAACAGCGCATTGTTCCTAGGGAAAATGCGGAAAGCGAAATGTTAGTTTTGCCGAAACGTCGGTAGTGCAATATCCTAAAATATCTACTCAGAAATTATTGAATGCGAATCACTTATAGTCCAGCCTATACGATCGTGCCGACTTATGAATGCTTCAATCGGTGTAGCTACTGCAATTTTCGCGTGAATCCCGGCGTGGATCAGTGGATGACACTCGATCGAGCCACTAGTATTCTCACGGATCTTCAGGGCACAGGTATCTGTGAAATATTAATTTTAAGTGGCGAAGTTCATCCCCAATCACCGCGTCGAACAGCTTGGATCGATCGCGTCTATGATATCTGCAAGTTAGCTCTCGATTTAGGCTTTCTACCACATACTAATGCTGGCCCTTTAAGCCTAATAGAAATGGCGAAGTTGGCCGAAGTTAATGTTTCGATGGGGTTAATGTTAGAAGCGTTAGACCCCATTTTATTAGCAGGTGTTCATCGTCACGCACCGAGTAAGCTACCAGCGCTTAGACTCGAACAACTTAGTTGGGCTGGTAAATTACAGATTCCTTTCACCACAGGGTTATTGTTAGGTATTGGTGAAGCTGAGCAAGACTGGGAAGTGAGCCTAAGATCGATCGCGGATATCCATTCTCAGTGGGGACATATTCAGGAAGTAATCCTTCAACCATATAGTCCAGGTAGCCAGGAAAGTTTGGCTGGTTTAGGTTTCGACATCACTAGATTGCCGGAAGTAATTAGACTCGCAAAACAAATATTACCGCCTGAGATTACGATCCAAATCCCACCGAACTTAATTCCTGATCTAGACTTACTATTAGCTTGTCTGACTGCGGGTGCCAGAGATTTAGGTGGGATAGTGATCAAAGATGAAGTCAATCCTGACTATCACCATTTACAGTTATCGGTATTAACAGCATTGCTAAATAAAGCTGGCTGGGAATTGTCTCCTAGATTGCCAGTTTATCCCAGACTTGAACATTATTTAGCTGATCATCTTCGCACCAGAACTGATGCTTTTCATCTAGCATCCAGCCACTAATTTACCACTTGAGTAAATTAAATTGTTCCATGTCAACCGTATCGCGGTTGCGATAGATAGATAGGACGATCGCTAGTCCTACTGCTGCTTCTGCTGCGGCGATCGCAATTACAAATACGGTAAATACTTGCCCTTTAATTTCGGCTGGATCGATATAGTTAGAAAAACCCATCAAGTTTAAATTGACAGCGTTTAACATCAATTCGATCGACATCAATACCCGTACTGCATTTCGACTAGTAATTAGTCCATAGATACCGATACAAAATAACGCAGCAGCTAAAATCAAAAAATATTGCAATTGTAATGTCATAACATTATCTATTATTTTAGTTGTTTCAAGTTAACTGCTTATTTCCCTGCCAATTCACGCGGGCGCTCTGGCAATGTCAAACTATCTTGAGTAGAAGTTTTCCCTGCTACTTCGTCGGGAATAAAATCGCGACGAGCGAGAATAATTGCTCCAACCATTGACATCAGCAACAGCACCGAAGCTAATTCAAATGGCAGTAAGAAATCTGTAAAAAAGTGCTTGGCTAATGGGACAATCGAGCTAGTCAAAGGAGTAGTTGTCGAAATATTCCAGGGCGTGACTACTGATACAGCACTCAATAGAACGAATAATCCAGCACAAACTACTGCCGTCGATCCCTGTTTAATCCAACCATTTTTAATTGGTTTAAAGTCTTCACGCTTATTTACCAACATGATCGCAAACAGAATCAAAACATTCACTGCGCCGACATAAACTAGAATTTGAGCAGCAGATACAAAATCAGCATTTAGCAAGATATAGATGCCTGCCATACTGATAAATACGCCACCTAACAAAAAGGCAGAGTAAACAATATTAGGAAACAAAACTACACCTAAAGCCGCGCCTAGCATTAGGGCTGAAAGAATTGCGAATGTAACTAACTGAACACCTTCAGCGATTTGCATTTTACGTTGTTGATAGATTTGTGAAACTTACTTATTACTATTAGCCCGCTGAGATCCGTCAGGCAGATCGTGAGGACTCATCACGCCTTTGGGCAGGTAAGCCATCGTCCGCAGTGCTGTCACCATCGGATCGTCAGTAACTTTGGTAGGCAGGCGACCGAGCGCTACACTATCATAATTTAGTTCGTGTCGATCGAATGTCGCGAGTTCATACTCTTCAGTCATTGATAGGCAATTAGTTGGGCAGTATTCGACACAGTTGCCGCAAAAGATACACACGCCAAAATCGATGCTGTAGCTATTGAGTTTCTTTTTCTTACTAGCTTTGTCAAACTCGTAGTCAACAACCGGAAGATTAATTGGACATACTCGCACGCAAACTTCGCAAGCGATACATTTATCAAATTCAAAGTGAATTCTGCCCCGAAACCGCTCGGACGGAATCAGCTTTTCATAAGGATATTGAACTGTCACCGGACGACGCTGCATGTGATCGAATGTCACTGCTAGTCCTTGTCCGATATACTTGGCGGCACTAGCGGTTTCTTTGGTGTAGTCAACGACTTGTTTGAGAAATTTCAGCATGAGGAGTATATGAGTTTTAATTTAAATTACTATCCACCAAAAGCATTCGGAAACGCCAGTTTCAACGCAGCAGTAATCAACAAGTTAGCTAGCGCAATCGGCAGCAAGAATTTCCAGCCGAGGTTGAGGAGTTGGTCGATCCGCACGCGAGGCACTGTCCAGCGGGTAATAATGGCGAGAAATACCAAGAAGTAAGCCTTGAGAACTGTCATCGCAATCCCTAGTGAAGCGTTGACTACCTGTAGCCAGGAACTATCGGGATCGACACCAGCGAGATTACTTAGTAGTTCGATCGGAATCGGACTCGACCAGCCACCCAAGTAAAGGATCGCGACCATTAACGCTGATAATACTAAGTTAACGTAGGAACCCACATAAAAGAGCGCAAACTTCATGCCAGCATACTCGGTCTGATACCCAGCTACCAGCTCTTCCTCAGCCTCTGGGAGGTCAAAGGGAAGACGTTCGCACTCGGCTAGAGCGGAAATCCAGAAGATTACGAAGCCGACTGGTTGTCTCCAGACGTTCCAAGATAGAATCCCGTAACCTGATTGCTGTTGGACGATATCGATCGTACTCAGACTATTAGACATCATGACGATCGCCAGTACTGATAGAGCCAGCGGAATTTCGTAACTGATCGACTGCGCCGCTGCCCGTAATCCGCCAATCAACGAGTACTTATTATTTGAAGCGTATCCCGCCATCAACAACCCAATTGGCACGATGCTAGACAAGGCAATCCACAAGAAGATGCCAGTATTGACATTAGTAATTACTAAGTTTTGACCGAACGGCACAATCAAATAAGACAAAAACACTGGCATCACTACCAAGACTGGCCCCATCGTGAAGAGAAATGGGTCGGCTTTGGCAGGGAGAATATCTTCCTTAAATACTAATTTCAGACCATCGGCAACTGGTTGCAATACCCCCAGAGGGCCAGCAAATTCCGGGCCGATCCGCTGCTGAACTGCGGCAGAGATTTTGCGCTCTAACCAGACGTTTACCAACACGCCTACAGTCGCACCAATGATCATCAGCAGCATCGGAAATGGCATCCACAGCACCTTCGCCAGATCGGGGGAGATGCCAAAATCACTGAGTGATTGGATAAAAGTTCCTTGGAGGTCAATACCTGAGTTCATATGTATTAGGGGTAGGCTTTAGGCTTTAGGCTTTAGGCTTTAGGAGCCTCAATTGACCTGTAGGGGTGCCCCTTGTGGGTACCCTTCGTCGCAGTAATAATAAATAAATTTGTGAATATCCTGATCGCGCCTTCTCAGTAGACAGTGCATTAATTAGGATAATTTTCTCTATTAGTATATCGCGGTGCGGCGATCGGAGCACAACTTCTCAGGCGAGTCGATCTACTGCTATGCAATGGTTATCATCGGTTTCACTCGCATACTTTAGCCTCTCGATCGATAAAGACTACAAACAACGCTACCATCCTTGCGCGATCGAAACGATGACATATTCCCATCAGGATCGGTAATTAATCGAGCACGACAATCATAAGATGCCGATGGTTGGGCGATCCCATCGATACTCACCAGCGCTTGATATTGCCAGTAGTTCTTCGCACTCCGCTTGATATCAACGATACAAATTTGACTACCCTCAACCTGACGACAAAAATCAGCAGCAGCCGGAGCGGTGCCGCTTAGCCAGCAGCACAACCCGATCACACACAACTTAACTAGAGATCTCAACACCTGGCGATAAAGTAGGACAGTATAACTACTTATAACATCTAAATCGCCTAAAACGTAGATGGTGGGCTGTGCTACCACTATTTGAGTTGCTGCGGAGATCTTTACCCCCCAACCCCCCTTTCCAAG
>JANNDQ010000519.1:0-5742 GCA_031387965.1 Chamaesiphon sp. OTE_75_metabat_567 | reverse complement strand
GATGAATTAAATATTTTGCAAGCAAGCCTAGTTGCTATGTATCGAGCAATTAGCGGATTAGACGTAACACCAGAACTCTGCCTAATTGATGGCAATCAGGCGGTGCCTAAGTTAGATATTCCTCAACAAACTTTAATTAAGGGAGACGATCGATCAACGACTATCGCTGCTGCCAGTATCTTAGCAAAAGTCTGGCGCGATCGATTAATGCTGGAATTAGATCTGATTTATCCCGCATATCATCTTGCCAAGAATAAGGGTTATGGTACTCCCCAGCATATACTAGCGATCGAGCAACACGGAATTACCCCTGAGCATCGACAATCATTTGCACCCTGCAAAGAACCTAAATCTCACTCATCGGCTCTTGGTTGAGGATCGGGGGAGGAGAGGACGAATCTTTCGCCATCTGCTCAATCCCGTCCGCCCAGCTCAGATAATCAGCCAGTAATTGGTTCATTAATCGCTGTCTGAAAGCCAGCAGAATACTCTTGAGCAAACTGTTACCAGCAGACTCGACGATTGCCTTGGGAGTGAAGCTCAGTGGCGGTGGCAGCACAACTTGCACTTCCAAATCCGCATGTCCAGTAAGGTAAGTTTGTCCTGCTATTGTTGACGGCGACAATTGACCACTGAGCGCTAGACTGAAGCGTTGGTTGATGTAGTCAATTCCGCGAATCTCACAATTAGTAGAAACAATTTGCACCGTACCATCGGCTTCTGTCCACACACGCAAAAATACCGTCGGCTGCAAATCAAATCCGAAGAAACTTAGCGATCGCATTGTCAAGCAAAATTCATCATCGTTTACTTGTCGAATTCGATTTGGATCAACCAGGGATCTGACGAGACGATGTGGTTGCCGGAGATAGTGTTGAATGGGAATCGAGTGCTTGGGTACAGCAATATCTACTGATCGATCTGCCGTGAATTTGACGATTTGCATATTGATTTTGGCTGGAATGTCCAAAAGTTAGCGAAAAGATAAGTTTTAATTAGTTACTGAGTAGCTGAGATAAAATATACTTACTTCAAATTTTATCGCATCTACGATCGAGAGTCGTCGGCAAAATAACTAAAATTGGTGTTTTAAATCAGTCCAATCATATCGATTTTCATGCTAAAAATCGCCCATTTGGGGCCAACAGGTACTTATTCTGAAGCCGCAGCATTAACTTATGCTCAGGCAAAGCTAGCTGGCAAAGACTTTTGCTTGCAGCCCTATCCGAATATTGCCCAAACCCTCAAAGCTGTCGCCACAGAGGAGGTAACTTGGGCGATCGTCCCAGTCGAAAACTCGATCGAGGGTGGTGTAACCATGACTGCTGATACAATCTGGCAACTAGCCGCAGCACTTCAGATCCAACAGGCGATCGTTTTACCGATTCATCATGCTCTAATCTCGATCGCGCCCAGCTTGAGTGAAATTGAGACGATCTATTCTCATCCGCAAGCTCTGAGCCAGTGTCAGCAATGGTTGCAACAGCATCTACCCCAAGCTGCCCGAATTGCTGATAATTCAACTACAGCAGCGCTGACAACCCTGGGAACTCAACCCCGTGCGGCGGCAATTTCTTCAGTGAGAGCCGCGAATTTATACAATTTGCCTGTGCTGGTGGAATCAATTAACGATTATCCCGACAATCAAACTAAATTTTGGGTGATTAGTTTACAGCCGTCCCTAGTTGGGAATTGTACCTCTGTTGCATTTAGCTTGCGATCGAATGCGCCGTGTGGACTGATCACAGCATTGGGGTTCTTTGCCTTTCGGGGCTTGAACTTGAGTCGGATCGAATCGCGTCCGAGCAAACGCTCGTTGGGTGACTATCTATTTTTTATTGATATCGAAACTGATGTTGATAATTGTAACCAACTCAAGTCAGCTCTGACTGATTTGGGTTATTACGCAGAAACAGTCAAGAATTTTGGCAGTTACCACACGATTTTCGTCGAGCCAAACTAATCAGGCGCATATTAAATATCAGAATTTAGTCATTCTACTTTGTCCTTTTTACCATTTATTTAAAGATGCCAATTATTACCAATCTAAAGTTAATATCACATCATCTCCAGCTTGCTCAGACAGGATTACCAGATTTGACTCAACCTCAATACCTCAACCAAATTGCTGGTCAATTGCCGATCGCGATCGCAGTTTTTGCGATTCTAGCAATTGGCTTAGCAGCGGGCATGGCTTTGTTGAATTTTTCACTCCGTAACTACCCTGCTGCTGGTGGTGTTGCTGTTGGCGACTGGATGCTCAAATCGAGTCAGTTACTACAAGTATTGCAGCAAACATTACTAGTTTCAGTGATTTTATTAGCTGGATTCGGATTGTGTGGCACACTTGCCAATCAGCAAAACAATTGGGAGCAAGCACGAGTCGCAAAAACGACTCCAGCGATTTCTGGCGAACCAATCCAGCAATCTTCGCCCCAAGTCAGCTACACCACTCAAGAGCCTTATATTTATACAACTGAACTCAATGGCAAACTAGTCAAAGTCGAAGACAAAAAAGATGTCACCCGCCAGTCATCCGTCAGTGGCTCAAATCTCCAAGTCACAGTTGCCCCAATTGAGACTAAATCAGCAGACAATCAGAACTACGCGATCGATTTCAAGGGCGATTATCAAATTACCAATCCGATTGGCACAACCGATCGATTTGTGTTCCAAATTTCACCACCCAAAGGTTATGCGCTCCTGCAAAACTTTGGAGTCACCCAAAATGGCAAAAGACTAATAGCAGCAAATCCAGGTGAATATCGGTTCCCACTCCAGATTGCTCCTGGTAGCGTCAGCAAGCTCCGCGTCAGCTATCGCGCTCAAGGCTCCCCACAATGGGTTTATCAAGCCAAGGATGGCTCCCTAGCCAACTTTCAGATGACAGTTGCGACTAAGGTACCCAACCTCAACTTTATCAGCGGCATTGTCCCCACCAAAATATCTGGTACCGGAGATCTCAAAACATTTACTTGGGCGTTTAACCAAAATGCTTCAGTCCAAAAACCATTTGGTGTCGGAGTTTCCGCGCCTGTTGCGGCGCAGACAGGAACATTACCATCATTACTACTACTAGCTCCAGGGATTTTCCTATGGTGGATCGTATTGCTGTGCTTCTCAATTCCGATGCGACTACAGCATATTCCGATCGCTGGATTTGTATTTTTCGCGGGGATGTTTGCGCTCACGTACTTCAGCCGGACTGCCGATCCGCTGGTTGTCTGGAGCGGGATTTCGATCGGATTGTTACTATTAGTTTGGGGCTTAGGACGCAATAATTGGCGGATTTCGCTAGCTGCGGTAATTTGTACGATCGTCGGTGCAATTGTCCCTATCTATGGTTTCTTATTGGGTAGTCGTGGCTTAGTGCTGAGCATTGCTGCTCTGCTATCAGTCGTCTGGTTGGTAGTGCGGAATTGGTATGGTTGGTATCAGTTGCAGCCAGAGGATCGAATGTCGATCAATCCTCGCACACCAGCACCAACTGAAGCTATCTTTACCCGTCACGATTTGCTGGAAGAATCAGCCACTTATAACCAACTCAACCCTGCGGCTCCAAATGCCGAAGAGATCGCCGAGCGAGTTCGGGATAAGGGTGTAAATGGTTGAGAAGGGTAGGTTTTGTTCGAGGTCAAATATAGCATCGACATTAGATTGCATGAACTTCGGGATCAGTGTGTAAATGGTGGAGAAGGGTAGGTTTTGTTCGAGGTCAAACATAGCATCGACATTAGATTGCATGAACCTACCCCTACAGATCCATCGACAAATCGATAACACATTCTGGGAGCCATAATTGACTAATACAGAAAAGCCCTCCTAGTTTCGACTAGGAGGGCTTTTCTGTAATTAAATCATCAATTCAAACAAATCTATCGTGCCGGAGCATACTGGGGCTTTTCTGGTACCACTGTATATTCAGCTAGGATTTGGCGGAATTCTTCACCGTCGATCGTTTCTTTTTCGATGAGGTTGTCTACAAAACGATCGACTGCCGTGCGATTTTCACGCATCAGTTTTAGCGTCTCTACGTGACAGCCAGCAACGATTTCACGTACGGCTTGGTCGATTTGAGCAGCTACTTCATCTGAGTACTCAGAGCGGGCACCCCAGTTACCACCGAGGAATACTTCACCGGATTGGCTCTCCAGAGACAGCGGGCCAAGTTTGGACATCCCAAACCGTGTCACCATTTGACGCGCCATTGAAGTTACTTGCTGTAAGTCTCCGCCAGCACCAGTTGTGACCTCTGAGTCACCAAAGATGACTTCTTCGGCTGCACGTCCACCGAGTGCGCCACAGATCCGAGCGCGAAGCTGGGTGCGAGAAATCAACGATTGGTCTTCAGAAGGGGTGAACCAAGTTAAACCAGCCGCCTGTCCACGGGGAATCAGGGTAACTTTCTGGAGTGGATCGTGAGCAGGAATTAGACTAGCAACCAGTGCGTGTCCAACTTCATGGTAGGCAATCAGGCGCTTGCTCTTACCATCAACTAGGGGAGTACCTTCCATCCCAGCGACGACGCGATCGACTGCATCATCTACTTCCAAGTTGCTGATCGCATCTTTGCGACGACGAGCGGTGAGAATAGCTGCCTCATTGAGCAAGTTAGCTAAGTCTGCACCACTGAAACCAGGAGTCCGTCGCGCGATGGCTTCTAGCGAAATATCTGGCCCTAATTTCTTATTCCGAGCGTGAACGTTGAGAATCTCAATTCGACCAGCGATATCTGGTGGATCTACTTGTACTTGACGATCGAATCGACCTGGACGTAGTAATGCAGAATCTAGGACATCAGGGCGGTTAGTGGCTGCAATAATGATAATTCCAGTGTTACCTTCAAACCCATCCATCTCGGTGAGCATTTGGTTCAGGGTTTGCTCCCGCTCATCGTTACCACCGCCAATACCAGCACCACGCTGACGACCGACTGCATCGATTTCATCGATAAAGATGATACAAGGAGCGTTTTCTTTCGCTTTCTTAAACAAGTCGCGGACGCGGGATGCACCCACACCGACAAACATTTCGACAAATTCTGAGCCAGAGATACTAAAGAATGGTACACCAGCTTCACCAGCAATTGCCTTAGCTAGCAAGGTTTTACCAGTACCTGGAGGGCCGACTAGTAGGACACCTTTAGGAATCTTCGCACCAACAGCAGTGAAGCGTTCAGGCTGCTTGAGGAATGTGACAACTTCTTGGAGTTCTTCTTTAGCTTCAGCAATTCCGGCAACGTCATCAAACATCACCCCAGTTTTGGCATCCATCTGGAATTTAGCTTTGGATTTACCAAAGTTCATCGCTTGTCCAGGGCCACCGGGCATGTTGTTAGAACGGCGGAACAACAGGAACAACCCGCTAATCAATAGAGCGGGGAATACTAAGTTACCGAGGAAACCCCAGACTGCACCATCATTCCGCATGGGGTGACTATCAAAGGAGATATTTGCATCTCGCAGTTTAGCAATCAGCTCAGGTGAGTTCATTGGTAAGTCTACGCGCAGACGCTGCATCCGATTTTCGAGTTCTGGATCGATCGCTTCGACGATTGCGGTTCTACCACCGTCGTAGAGATCGACTGCTTTGACTCGATCAGCATCAAGATACTCCAGGAATCGACCATAGGTCATTCGAGTGCTTGCGGTATTTTGACTTACTTCAGCCGTGACAGGTGTAAATGCCCCTTGCCAGACAAAGAAGCCAATGACCAGAACGGGAATCGTCCACAGTGCTGCT
>JANNDQ010000503.1:0-11432 GCA_031387965.1 Chamaesiphon sp. OTE_75_metabat_567 | reverse complement strand
ACAGCGCAACTTGACCCTACAACGGCATTGTTATTGGGTTTATCTCTCAGTGCTGGCCCATTGGGTAAATGCGCTCAGATTCCCTTCCAGCTCTGGCTGGATGAAGCAATGGAAGCACCACTGCCAGCAACGGTATTGCGGAATGCGGTGGTTGTAGGAGCGGGGGCGTTTGTATTGATTAAATTAGCTCCGGTGGTTTCTTTATCTCCTGTATTACTAAATACTTTAACGATTCTAGGAGTCACAACAGCGATTTGTTGTTCGTTAATTTCGATCGCCCAGATTGATATTAAGCGGGTGATTTCCTACGCTCTAAGCGCTTATATCGGCTTAGTATTTATTGCTGTCGGAACGCAAAACTTAGATTCGGCTCGATTTATTCTATTCAATGAATCCTTTGGGATGGCATTATTCTATATGACTACAGGGGCGGTGATCTGGACGAATGTTAGTCAAGATTTGACTCAGCTAGGTGGTTTATTCTCCCGCCGTCCGTTCACAGCATTTTCGCTGTTAGTTGCGATTGTTTCTTTTATTGCCATGCCGCCTTTCGGTGGATTTTGGGGATTTCTGCAATTAATTGAAGGTTTATGGACTGAACAACCTTGGTTAGTGGGGGTAATTCTGATCGTTAATACCCTAACTGCTTTTAGTTTGACCCGGCTATTTTGTCGCATCTTTTTAGGCAAAATTCAACCAATGACCGAACGGACAGCAGAGGCTTTTTGGTTAATCACTCTACCGATAGTTACTACAGCTATTTTTGTCTGTCATTTACCAATTATCCTGCGTGATTTGGGCATGGTGCCAGCGTGGGGAGAGGTCAATGGCATGTTTGCTACTTTATTAATCTGGTCGAGTATTTCTGGTATTGTTACTAGCGGTTTGATTTACTCAGTTGATGCGATTCCTAAACCGATTCAATTACCACTGCCAGCGGTTCAAAACTTCTTTGCCAATGATTTATATGTACAGCAGTTCTATCAAATGACGATCGTATTTCTAGTCGCGACTAGTGCGCGGGTAATCAATTGGTTCGATCAATATGTTGTCGATGGTTTGGTTAATTTTGTTGGGATCGGTACGCTATTTAGCGGGCAGGCTCTCAAGTACAGCACGTCTGGTCAATCTCAACTGTATATTTTGTTAGGATTCTCTGGAATTGTATTGCTGGGTTTACTGCTAGGTTTATTCGTTTAATTAGGGTTTTAAGTGATGCTGAGTGCTGTGATTTGGCTGCCCGTGTTGGGCGCAATATTAATTGGAATTTTACCTGGATTTAGTCGGACGATCGCATTAATTGTATCAGGGCTGACGTTGGTGATATCGATCGCGATCGCAGCAACATTCAATTATCAAGATCCAGGCTTACAATTGATCGAGAAGATAAATTGGATTGAGCCATTGGGGTTAGATTATCAGTTAGGTGTGGATGGATTATCATTACCGCTAGTAATTCTGAATGCACTGCTAATTTTACTAGCAGTTGTGGCGACTAATACTGAAGTGATGCGCGGGCGCTTATTTTACGCGCTGCTACTATTGGTTAGCACGGCAATTACCGGAGCATTTCTTGCTCAAAACTTACTATTATTCTTCCTCTTTTACGAATTAGAGCTGATTCCGCTCTATCTGCTGATTGCGATTTGGGGTGGCGAAAAGCGCGGTTATGCAGCTACAAAATTCCTGATTTATCAAGCCCTATCAGGGATAATTTTACTTGCTGGTTTCCTGAGCTGGGCGTGGTTTACCAAGACAGGAAATTTCAATTATGAATCCCTGGCGGCAACCCATTTACCTGCGAATCTTCAGCTCTTATTCCTGTGCGTGATTCTGCTCGGTTTCGGGATTAAAATGCCCTTAGTTCCCTTCCACACCTGGCTACCTGACGCTTATATCGAAGCGAGTACACCAGTCTCGATGTTGCTCGGTGGCATTGTCTCCAAATTGGGTGCTTATGGCTTAATTCGGTTCGGATTGGGTTTATTCCCCGATGCGTGGGTAATCGTCGCGCCGTGGCTGACAATTATTGCCGTTGTTACAGCAGTATACGGGAGTTTGATTGCGATCGCCCAAACCGACATCAAGAAAACGATCGCCTACAGCTCTGTTGCCCACTTGAGCTACATTCTGCTTGCTACAGCTGCGGGAACGCAGTTGAGTATTCTGGGTGCGGTTTGTCAGATGGTGGCGCATGGTTTAATTCTCGCGCTGTTATTCAATCTAGTCGGAATTATCGAAGCCAAAACTGGTACGCGAGAGTTGAAGGAACTGCACGGTTTACTTAATCCCTTGCGCGGGTTGCCGTTCGTCGGCGTGATGTTGATTTTAGCAACAATGGCGAGTGCGGGAATTCCTGGCATGGTTGGTTTTATTGGTGAGTTTCTATCTTTCCAAGGTAGCTACACTGCGTTCCCGATTGCGACGCTGATTTGTTTAGCGAGTACGGGTTTAACTTCCGTTTATTTCATCATCATTATCAATCGGGTTTTATTCGGGAAACTGGAGCGGAATCATACCTATTTACCAAAGGTTGCCAGTTATGAGCGTGTTCCGGCAATTGTGCTGGCGGCGTTAATTATCTTGCTGGGCATTCAACCAGATATTTTAGTCTCTCACAGTCAGATTACTACCGATCATATTGTGGCAATGATGTCCCCCAAAGGAGACAAAATAGCACAAGTTGAGAATTAGATTTAGTTCTGAGGATTTATCATACAAAGATCTGTACAGATCTAAACATATTACCTAAATCCAATAAAATCATGACAACGACAACCACAACAAAACTCCCACCATCCACCCATCAATTCGCCGATGTAATCCATCGCCTCGAATCAGGTGGCGCAATGCTACCCGACACCCCTGAAAACCTGATGCAAATCATCGGGTTGTATAAAGCCTACGCCGTACCGATGGACTTTTACTGGCGCAACTTGTTGTATATCGCCGAACGAGTTTTTATCAACCCGCTGCCAGTTTTTAAATACTTTTTGCCCCAGTCATATCTAGACTTGCCCAATCACTATGCAGGTGATGGCGCAGATCTACGCATTCAGCAAAAAGGTGTAGCCTCAGCCCATCCCGAACTGCTCGAATTTATGGAAAAAGGGCGGAGTATGAAGATGCCCAAAATCTTCCATCATTTGCTACACGATCGAATTAACATGGAGTTTGCCGAAGCCTGTATGCAAGCCATGTATTGGCACCGTGGCATGGGTGGGCGGTTCGATCCTTACTTGGATACTCCAGAATATAAGGCTAATGCCGATCGAGCCATCAAGGCTTATTTTAAGGGTAATCCTGTGATGTTAGGGATGTATAAACTTTTTCCTGATATGTTCATCGAACAGGTGCGGGTGATGTCTTACTAGTCCAACTTAGGCTTATTTTGGGAAGTGATGGCTCCAGTGTTCTTTGAAATGAGCGATTTGTATGATGAGGGGAAAATTGCCTCCGTTCCTGATGCGATGAATTTCCTAGTAAATGGGATTTTTGCTATTGCTGGTAGACCGATTTATCATCATGTTTATATTAAGGGAGAAATGTTTGAAATTATCCCTAAATCTGCTGGATTTACCTGGCTATATGAGGCGGCTTTACCTTATGTTGAAGCGGTATTCTATCGCACAGCTCCATTTCGCGGAACGAAATCTTATAATGCTCAAGCAGAACAAGTACCATTTGAGCAAAAAGATTTCCACTATGGAATTTTATATGCAGATGTAAATCCAGTTGGAGCTGCCGGAATTCCACCGACGTTATTGATGGATGATATGTATCATTTTCTGCCCCCATATTTAGTTAACTATTATCAAAAACACTGTCGCGGCAAGGATGATATGTTGATTCAACTAGGTGTGAGTTTTCAGCGATCGATGTATTGTGTGACTTCGGCGGTAATTCAAGCTTTACGTGGTGCGTTATTATATCCCCTCGATGATGAGAATCCCAAGCACCTAGAGGCAAATCGTCAATTCTTTGAATCCCAGATTGATAGGTTCAAACGTCCTGAAGCGCGGTTGAGCGATATTCAGAGTCAGGACTATCGTTAATTTATTTATCTGGGTTAAAATACATTCAAATAACTGACTCAATTATGTCCTCGATCGAAATTATTCAAGCAGATTTAGCTATTACTGAACATGCTGATGCTATCATCACCCTGATGGATGAGTATGCCTGTGATCCGATGGGTGGTGGTGGCAGTTTATCAGATTATGCTAAAAAAAATTTAATTTCTGAACTAACGATCCGAAAATCTGCTCATGTTGTGCTTGCTTTCATCAAAGATCAACCTGCTGGATTAATCATTTGTCTTGAAGGATTTTCCACATTTGCCTGTCAGCCACTGTTAAATATCCATGATGCGATCGTTTCTGCTCCTTACCGAGGTCAAGGTTTAGCTAAAATGATGCTGCAAGTAGTAGAACAAATTGCTATTGACCTGGGATGTTGTAAACTAACTCTAGAAGTTTTAGAGCATAACTACATCGCTCAGAAAGCATATCAGTCATTTGGCTTTAATAGTTATATGCTCAATCCTGAAATGGGTAAAGCTTTATTTTGGGAAAAGAAATTATAATCAATCCGATCGATCTCATAATCTGAGGATAATATTTACAACATGGTGGAATGGATTAATAGTTTAATGAGTGGGTTAGGTTATTGGGGCATCGGCTTACTGATGTTTGCCGAAAATTTGTTTCCGCCAATTCCTTCCGAGTTAATCATGCCCCTAGCAGGATTTACCGTAGCTCAAGGCAAAATGAACTTTGGGCTGGCTGTTTTCGCTGGTACCGTCGGTACGATGGCAGGAACCTATGCTTGGTACTATCTGGGACGATTAGTTAATTATCAAAGATTAGCAGGTTGGACAGATCGTTATGGTAAATGGATTGGTGTGTCTGCCAAAGATATCGATAAGGTTAATGCTTGGTTCGACAGGCATGGCAAAAATGCGGTCTTTTTTGGGCGGATGGTACCAGGGATTAGAACGCTCATTTCTCTGCCTGCGGGCATGAATAAAATGCCTTTTGGTACTTTTACCATTTACTCGACAGTAGGCACCCTGATCTGGACATTAGGCTTAACTGGAGCGGGATTTCTATTAGGTGATAACTATGGATCGATCGAGCAATACTTAGCACCAGTTTCTAAACTGGTTGCGTTTGGTTTACTAGGTTTGTTGGGATATTGGATCTTTAAAAAAGTAAGTTCAAATAATAAACTTCAGGATAAATAACATGCCGGATATTGTAGATATTGCTGTTGGTAATGGAAACTTCACCACTCTAGTTGCTGCCGTTCAAGCAGCAGGATTAGTAGATGCTCTAAAATCACCTGGGCCATTTACGGTATTTGCCCCCATCGATGCTGCTTTTGCTGCATTGCCACCTGGAACCGTGCAAACATTAGTTCAAAATCCACCTCAGTTAGGGCGGATTCTCAAATTTCATGTGGTATCTGGAAAGTTTACCCAAGCAGATTTAGCAAAACTTGGCACCGTAGAATCTCTTGAAGGTTCGCCAATTCCGATTAATTGCACTGATGGTTTTGAAGTCAAAAATTCGACCGTAATTATTCCAGATATCGAAGCTGATAATGGGATAATTCATGTGATTGATCGAGTAATATTAATGGGATAGTAGATTGTTTGTTGCGAAGTTATTGCAGATAAAGAGTGTATCTAACTAGTTTTATTTCATCCAATGAGATAATCTCCACCAAAGGATTTACTATCCACCATCCACTATCCACTAATTTACATGCGTCAATCTACTCTTCATCAACTTAAAGTGTTTGAAACTGTTGCGAGGCTAACTAGCATTACTCGGGCAGCAGAGGAGTTGTCTTTGACACAGCCCACAGTATCGATGCAAATCAAACAGCTGACTCAAAATATTGGCGTACCGTTATTTGAGCAGCTGGGTAAAAAATTGTACCTAACGGCATCAGGACAAGAATTATTAACTACCTGTCAAGATATATTCGATCGATTGTCCCGATTTGAGATGAAAATTGCTGATTTTCAGGGGCTGAAACAAGGGAAGCTAAAGTTAGCCACAATTACTACTACTAAATACTTTATTCCTCGCGCACTGGCACCATTTTGTCAACTATATCCAGGCGTAGATATTGCTCTCGAAATCACCAATCACGAACGAGTTTTAGATCGACTGAATCATAATCTCGATGACCTTTACATTATCAGCAAAATACCCGAACGGCTTGATGTTGCCCTCCATCCATTTTTAGAAAATCCTCTTGTTGTCGTTGCTTCTAAACACCATCCCCTGGCTCAACAAAAAAATATCCCCATCTCCGCATTAGAAAATCAACCATTTATCATGCGAGAGCGGGGTTCTGGTACTCGTGATGCAGTAGAGCAGATATTTGCTAAGCATAATATCTCTGTGAAGGTGCGGCTAGAATTGGGTGGAAATGAAGCAATTAAGCAAGCAATTGCAGTAGGATTCGGGATTTCAGTACTCTCTCAACATACGGTTACTGCGGAGGCAGCCATGTCGGGACTGGTAATTTTGGATGTCGAACATTTTCCAATTGAGCGATACTGGTATATTATCTATCCAATTGATAAGCAACTATCAATCTTGGCGAGTACATTTTTTGACTTCCTTCAGCAAGAGTCAAAAGCAATTGCTAGCAAAATGCGTGAGCAAGTCAACTAATTTGTCATTGTTAGCTAATTATTTCTGTGATTAGCTTGACGAATCAAAAGGTAGCTAATCGACAGTGAAAAAACAGCAACAGCAAGAGCAATTAAGTCATTGCTATCTTTCTTTTCTAAATCCAAGATGATTATTTTTCTAGACACAGCAATTAGTGATGTGACTATGACTAGCTCGACTTGAATTACATGCTTTTTTAGATAAGCAGTAATATTTTCTAAGATTTCTAAGGCAATCAAAACATTTAAAAATAGTCCGAACAATTGAAATAGTTCCGCATTAAAATTAGCTTTTTCATGCAGCTCGAATGTTGATACTAATGTTTCTATTAAGGAATAGCCTAACTGAAAAATAGCAATAATAGTAACGAAGATCATCCCGATCGATAGGAGCTTAGATACCCATCCTTCGAGAATTTCCAGAGAATGCAGAAAATTTTCGTCATCAGATATTAGAGATTTTAATGTTCTAAAAATTTTCATGATTTTCGTGAATTTGATGATTGTTGAGAGTTTGGTTAACCGCCCAAAAGTGCTTAACTTATTATGATAAACTTTACAGTGTCAAAATTTTAATAAAATCTGCTCAACACGTAGACTTTTCGCAGTGTCTAGATTCGATCAGGCGATGCTTGAGTTTGATCAACATAGACATGTACCAGGGAATAAACAGCAAAATATTTTGAAATTGGAACTGCTAGGGATAATGTTGGTCGATCATCGAATCCTCACATTGATCGAGCGAGATCGGCTAAAATACGTAATAGCCTCCTAGTGATTATGGAACACTGACTGTGCTTTCTAAACTCATTGCCGACTTCCAAATTATCTTTGATCGCGATCCTGCTGCCCGCAATTGGCTAGAAGTAATCTTCTGCTACCCAGGTTTGCAGGCTCTGACGTTCCATCGTTTCGCGCATTGGCTGTATGTGTTGGGATTGCCATTTATCCCCCGATTCATTTCCTCGCTGGCTCGATTTTTTACGGGGATTGAAATTCACCCAGGCGCAACAATTGGCAAGGGTGTATTTATTGATCACGGTATGGGTGTGGTGATTGGGGAAACGGCGATTATTGGTGATTATGGGCTGATCTATCAAGGCGTAACTCTTGGCGGTACAGGTAAAGAAAGCGGCAAACGTCACCCGACACTGGGCGAAAACGTCGTCGTCGGCGCAGGCGCTAAGGTATTAGGCAATCTCCAAATCGGTAGTAATGTGCGGATTGGGGCGGGTTCTGTAGTCCTGCGAGATGTACCATCAGACTGTACGGTAGTCGGCATCCCTGGACGAATTTTGTACCGAGCTGGCGAACGAGTCGGGCCATTAGAACATGGTAGCCTACCCGATACTGAGGCGGAAGTAATTCGGGCATTAGTCGATCGCATCGAAAGTCTAGAGCAACAAATGCAGAAGATGCAAGTCGAACAAACTTGTAATGCGATCGTTCAAGGGATTGAAACTCCCTCAGCAGAAGAGATTGAAGTACCTCCTAGTTGCCACCTGGAAGATCGAGTAATTCGTCAATTTCTGGACGGTTCGGGGATTTAGCAGCAAATTTGATCGATCCAAATATTACAAATTTGATTGATGAGGAACTTGTCAGATCGATCGAATGTCAGGATAATTGCGTCCAATCTAGAGCGGCGCACAGTTTCTGGTGCAAGTCTGTATTAGACTAAATTTAAACCCCGCATCTACCTAATTAAAATTTAAATAATGATCAAGAAACCAATAGCTGCTGTGTGCCTGGGCTTAATTTCTCAGTTGAGTTATGTACCAATCGCACTAGCTGCTGCTGAAAATAGACCTGTTGATAAAACGATCGGCTGCGATATTATGGTTGCAGGTGGTGGATTGAGTGGTACGGCTACGGCGTATGAAGGATTATTGGCAGGAAAAACTGTTTGTATGACAGAGATTACCGACTGGGTAGGCGGGCAAATCTCGGCTCAAGGAGTATCAGCACTCGATGAACGTCCCACTCAACGCGCCAAAAAGTATTTCCCACGCGGCTATCTCGAATTTCGCCAAAAAGTCGAAGATTATTACGGTAAATTAAACGCTGGAGCTTGTTGGGTAAGTGAAGTTTGCTTCCTGCCAAAAGACGCACACAAGCTCTTGTACAGTATGTTGCGGACAGCCGAGCGCAAGGGCAAAGGAAAGTTATATTGGTACCCGAATACCGTTGTCAAAGATTTGATTGTCGGTAAAAGAGGTGCAGGGCAGCAAATTAATGGAGTCGTCGCGATTCAACATACACCCCAACCTGGAACTGCACCCCTCAATACCGAAACCTTGTCACGGACGATCGAAGATGCTTATAGTTATCAAGATTCGCCCAAGTTTCAGAAGCGCAAAATCATCTTCATTCCACCCTATCGGACAGATAAACAGCGCGCATCCAAGCCAGCAGATTGGTATGTAGTCGATGCGAGTGAGACTGGAGAATTAGTTGGATTAGCAGATGTCCCCTACCGCTTGGGTATCGATCCTCGCTCTGCGGATGAACCCTCTGCGGCTAGCACCAGGAATGATCCTTATTGTACGCAAGGATTTACCTATCCGTTTGCAATGGAGACTACAGCCACACCTCAAGTACAAACTCCGCCACCTTTTTATGCCCAGTACGCGCCCTACTATAGCTACGAACTAAAACGTCTAGCTGATTTTGGATTAGTCTACAGCTATCGCCGGATTCTCAGTTCCGGTACAGGCACACCCACCAAATTCGGCGGAATTAATTTCACCGCGCCTGCGCCTGGAGATATCTCCATGCAAAACTGGACATGGGGAAATGACTATCGCCCCGGTAGTGCCCAGGATAACTTGATTCTCGATCGATCTCAACTCCAAACTAGTCGCCAATTAGAACCAGGCGGCTGGATGGGTGGATTACGAACAGATACCCTCCGCAAAGGCGAAGAAATTTCCCAGGGCTTCTATCATTGGTTAGTCGCTGGCGATACCGATTCCCGCGCCAATCCTGACCCCCAATCACCCAATCATTGGGTCAAAACTCCCAATCCAAATCAACGTTATTTGAGCGGGCTAGACTCCCCGATGGGCACAGCGCACGGCTTATCAAAATACCCTTACATTCGGGAAGGACGAAGAATTATCGGCAGACCTGCCTACGGTTACAAGGATGGATTTATGATCTCAGAGGCGGATATCAGCCGCAATAACCTGCTTGATACCAAGAAAATGCCCCCATTATCAGCAGCTGAGCAACGGCAGTTACGGGCAGGTTTAGCGGGCATCAATGCGCTTAATGTCCTCACAGGTGACAAAGCGACCCCTACTCGTAATCGATCGACCATGTATGCTGATACTGTCGGGATTGGGCACTATGCGATCGATTTTCATCCCTGTATGCAAAATAGTCCCCCCGAAGCGCCCAATAACATCGAACGAGTTGGCGCACGTAAAGGCGAAGGTGCCGCCTACCCCTTCCAAATTCCCCTGCGGGCGATGATTCCCCAAAAAATTGATAACATGTTAGTGGCTGGGAAAAGTATCGCTACCAGTCATGTTGCCGCTGCTGCTTATCGAATTCACTCCTTTGAATGGTCTGCTGGAGCCGCTGCTGGTACTACAGCTACCTTTGCCCTCGAAAAAGGTGTCACCCCCGCCGAAATCGTCGAATCTCTCCCCAACCCCTCCCCGGCAATCCTCGAACTCCGCAAGCGACTAGAAGCTACCAACAATCCCACCTCCTTCCCAAATACCTCGATCCTTAATAACAATTGGCAAGATTGGAAATAAATGCTTATGGTTTTTACACCGGAAAAGTCCAGTCAAACAGTCCTCACGGTTCCAAAACCCTATCCCAATTTTAAAGTCATCGTTCTAGATGATGACTTTAATACCTTCGAGCATGTTCATACCTGTTTGATGACTTATATTCCTGGCATGAATGAAGAACGCGCTTGGGAACTGACAAATCAAGTACACTTCGACGGACAGGCGATAGTCTGGGTTGGTCCCCAGGAGCAAGCAGAACTCTATCATCAGCAGCTCCGCCGCGCTGGTTTGACGATGGCACCCTTGGAAAGTGCTTAAATTAGAAGAGTAAAGCAAATCACTCAGGAGTAAACGATGTCAGACAAACTAGAACAAATTGAAAAACTGATAGAATCTAACGCTAAAGCTATTCTTGCCTTAACTAACCAAGGTGTTGAACTCAATACTAAAATCGATCGAACCAACGCAATCATTGTTGAGTTAGCCAATGTCGTTTATGCGGTTTCCAACCGTCAGGAAGACCATGAACATCGGATTACTCGATTAGAAGATCGCCTCAATACATAAGAATCGTAGGTTGGGTTGCGCGTAGCAAAACCCAACTCACACACAAACACTCTAGAAATGTTGGGTTTCATTCTTCAACCCAACCTACCCTAAAAGGTTTGTCAATCAGGCTTGAGACTCTGAGCGGAAGATATTGCGATTAAAAAAATGTTGTCAAAACTAAGAGTTCAGCACTATAAAAGTCTGTTTGATACAGAAATTGACCTAGAACCATTAACTGTCTTTATCGGGCCGAATGGTTCTGGCAAGTCGAATATTTGCGAATCTCTGGCTGTTTTTGCTGATTTTCTTCAGAGACTTATGTTTGTTGAAACTAATGGTTTACAGACCAAAGAGTTTCTTACTCAATCTTTACAGACAATTAGTCAATATCCACAAGATCTTAAATCTAAGTTCTGGCATGGAGAGTTGAACTATCTTGTATGGGA
>JANNDQ010000553.1:0-10829 GCA_031387965.1 Chamaesiphon sp. OTE_75_metabat_567 | reverse complement strand
AGCTGCTCCATCGATCCCATCTGCTTCGTCAAATCCTCTAGCAAAACTGCTAGAATCCCGACGGGAGTAACTGGTCTCATCCTATACTCCTGCGGTGGCAGTTTCTGCTCGATCGAGGACTACATACATATTCTCGCCATCACCATGACGTGGATATGTCTGGCAGATTTCACGGTGAATTACTAGTGCTGCATCCAGTTCTGTCCGAGTCAGATCGTTCATGAACATACAGTCTCCAATTGGGCAAGGAGCGGCTGCACGCTGTAAACCATCACGAGTACGGGCGATCGAGGTTGTGGCTTTCCACAGCAGTTCAGGGGTCAGATAGGGGCTATCAATCGCTAGTCCGAGACGACTCATGAGTCCTAAAATCCGATCGCGTTCGACTGCGGAAATGTAGCCTCTTTCGTGGGCAATAGTCGCCGAGAAAGCCATGTCAATCGCGACACTGTGACCGTGGAACATGGGAATTTCTGGGGTCAATTCCAAAGTAGGACTCCAAGTATGTCCATAGGCAATTACTCGATCGAGATCTAGCTCATGGAGGTTGGGTACTTCCAATGTCAGCATCGATTGAATCGCATTGTAAGTCAATCTGTGCGCCACCTCTTGCAGTTCTGATGTGCCGTTTAGATAACCAAAATGGCTGTGTAGTAATGCTTCACCATAGTTTTCTAGCAGTTCAAAGATTTCTTTGTTGCCAACTACGGCAATCTTGATCAATTCTGCCATGCCGTTACGAATTTGATCGATCGGTAATGTCTTCAGAAAAGAGAAGTCAAGGATGACTTTCTGTGAAGCGTGGTAGGCACCAAGGCGATTTTTTAGCTTGCCATGATTAACCGCAACTTTGATCGCAACACTGGCATCAATCAATCCAATCAGGGATGTTGGTACCCGAATATAGTTAGTTTTACGGCGATATGATGAGCAAGCAAAACCAGCAACATCAGTAGTCAAACCACCGCCAACAACTAGCACAGGTTCCTTGCGTACTAGTCCGAAGTCTACAAAGGAATCAATCACACTTTCAAAAGTTGACAGCGTTTTATCAGGCTCTTTAATTGCAACTGGAAAGACTGTTAAATCAAGATCGTAGTGCTTGAAATAAGATTGGATCTGACTACCGTACAATCCGTACACTGTTTTATCTACCACCATCAAACAGCGACCAAATTGACGATAACTATCGGCAATCTCTGAGTTTTCTATCTTGAAGGCACCATCTACATAGAGCAAGCTGAAGTCAATTTTTTCATAGCCCTCAATGTGAAAGGCACGATCTGTAGACGTAAAAGTTGCCTTAATGTCACTCATAAGTTTTTGATATTGTTATTGTGCCTTTCACAACTTAACGAATTTCTCATTTTTATGCAACAAGACTTTATAAAATCCGTCACAGGATTACAAAAGATTGCCATTTAAAGCAGCAATAACTGGTAAACTCTGCCGATAAAGATGTATTTTATACAAATGACTATAAATGTATTAGCCATTTTGCTGATCGTTCAGATTTATTACACAGACGATCTTTGAAAGTGGTGTAGCCTAAACGATCATTCGGTGCTGATAGTTTTGTGAACGACTGACGCTCTATAATAATGATGTCTAAGTTTTAATTTAAAGTTGACGATCGTGGAAAACACACCTGATTTAGCGATTGAGCATCAAAATGTCCCAACTAATCATCAGGGATTACATGACTTTCTGTACAGTGCGGCTGATGAACATGCTGTGACAACTACCCAACCACAGCTAAATTTAGACGGTGGAGATTGCATTTTGTCACTGGTTGACTGGCAATCACTAGCGGGAAATGCCCGTGTAGCTGGGGTATATGCAGTTCTAGACGGTATGCACCAAACTCAATATGTGGGATACTCCCGCAATGTCTTAACCTCGCTCAAGGGACATCTTGCCGAACATGGCAGTGATGTCTGTAACTTTGTGCGAGTGCAAATATTTAAGTTTCCCAAACGGGAAGAAATGGAACTTTTGCGTGATGCCTGGATTGGTGAATTAGCTACGGTACCACCTGGAAATACTGGTGAGGGCGGAGTCTGGGCGACAACTGTCGGTGAAATTGCTAAGGCGGCAATGTCTGAATCAGAACGAGTTGCCTATGAAGAAAAGAAGCTCAAACTACGTCGAGCAATGGCTGATAGTGACTTGAGTCGCGAGCTAGATGCCGCAGCGATCACGGATCAGCAAAAACATGATAATTTCACCGCTGCAATGACTGAAGATAATTGGAGTGCCGTGATTCAGGAGCAGACAGCAGAAACAATCTAGTCACATCTTGCATCACAACAAATTTACTGGTGTTTTGGTGGATAGTGGATAGTTTGATTACTTACAGGAGTTACGCGCGTTGCTAGTGCAAGATGTGAAGTTATTAATAATCACTTTCAGCGACGCAAATCCCTTTGCACTTAATGCCATTAGTCTTAGTGCGTAGACAATGTGGACAGAGAATCGGCTCTTCTTTTGTTTCCTTAATCGGTTGCGGATTTGAAGGGAGTTCGGCAGTCATAAATGCTCAGCTTAAAAGTGTTAGATACTCCACAGCTGGATCTTAACATACTCACTATTTCGATCGAAAACTTGGCGAACGGGCAGAGAGTATGGTGCAGATTGTGATTACTGGAATTGGATTTAGATCTGCGTTGGGGGATTTAGCCAGTACTTGGCAGGGTTTAATCGATCGTAAATCAGCAATCCACTTACATCAGCCGTTTGCCGATCTGCCCCAGATCCCGTTAGCCCTAATTGGTAGCCAGCCCGCAGATGTACTCGATCTCACGCGGATTGTTGTCGCTGAAGCAGTTCGAGATGCGGGCTTGAGCTTGCCATTACTTGATAGTGGAGTCACCGTCGGTTCCAGTCGCAGCTGCCAGTCAGAATGGGAGCGATTAACTACTAATTTTGCTGTCAACCCAGATTTGACAAATTGGCTAAACACCCTACCAAATAATCCCGCGATCGCAGCAGCCAGACATATCGGCACTCGATCGGCTGTTTTAGCGCCAATGGCAGCTTGTGCGACTGGAATCTGGTCCCTAGCTCAAGCCGTTGGTTTGATTCGTTCTGGAGCCTGTGAGCGGGCGATCGCTGGAGCTGTCGAAGCCCCGATTACCCCGTTGACCATTGCTGGATTTCGGCAAATGGGGGCGCTAGCCACAACGGGCTGTTATCCATTCGATCTACACCGCGAGGGACTAGTATTGGGTGAAGCTGGGGCAATGTTTATCTTAGAGACAGCAGAATTAGCACTAGCGCGAGGTGCAAAAATTTATGGAGAAGTCTTGGGATTTGGTTTGACAAATGATGCTAATCACATGTGTGCGATGGATGAAACTGGAACTGCTGGCGCTAGCTCGATTCAGCAGTGTCTCGATCGCAGTCAACTCAAAGCTGTTGATATCGACTATATCCACGCTCACGGTACCAGTACAGTACTGAATGATCGACGCGAAAGCCAATTAATTAGGCAAATCTTTCCTAATGGCGTAGCGGTTAGCTCCACCAAAGGAGCCACGGGACATACACTCGGCGCATCGGGTGCGGTGGGAATTGCTGTCTGCCTACAAGCTATTTCCACGCAAACTTTACCCCCATGTGTTGGCTGCAATCAGCCGGAATTCGACCTCGATTTAGTCACAAATTCACGCTCCAAAAATGTTAGTGCTACGCTCTGCTTTAGCTTTGGTTTTGGTGGACAAAATGCAGCAATTGCGATCGGTAGATGGTGAATGGTGAGTTACAGTGTGGGCTTAGATTGAATAGTATAGGGGAAAAGATTTAGCTTCCTTTGGTTTGACATAGACAGTCTGTCTGGGTTCCAGCTTCAACTCGTCAAATCGATCGCGAGTCAGGTGAGCAGAGATAACTTGTCCATCAGCAAGTGATAATTCAACTTGAATCTCCCAGCCTAAATGAATAATCCGACTCACAGTAGCTACCGTCAGCGTACTATCTGGAGTAGTCTCGTTGGTGTAGCCTTTCTGAAGGAAAATCGAGATATCCTGAGGACGGAGATATACCTGCGGATGATTGGCTTCAAATCCATTATTCTGAAAAATATCTGCACTGCTCGGCAACACATTGACAGGGCCAATAAAGCTCATCACAAATGCACTCGCAGGTCGGTCATAAATCTCCGCTGCGGTGCCCACTTGCTCGATTTGACCTTTATTCATCACGACAATTTTATCGGCTACTTCCATCGCCTCCTCCTGGTCGTGCGTCACAAATACCGTCGTCACATGCACCTCATCATGCAGCCGCCGCAACCAAGCCCGCAAATCCTTCCGCACCTTAGCATCCAACGCCCCAAATGGCTCATCGAGCAATAATACCTTGGGTTCGACGGCTAGCGATCGCGCCAAAGCCACCCGCTGCCGCTGCCCGCCCGATAACTGAGACGGATACCTGTCGCCCAATCCCGACAGCTGCACTAATTCCAGTAATTCATTCGCTCGTGCCTTAATTCTCTCAGGACTAGCCTTGCGAATCTTCAAGCCAAAGCCAATATTTTCGCGAATAGTTAAATGCTTAAATAAAGCATAATGCTGAAATACAAATCCAATATTTCGATCTTGCACACTCTGATTAGTCGCATCAGCACCCGTCAACCAAATCTCCCCGCTATCAGGGATTTCCAGTCCGGCAATTAACCGCAATAAAGTAGATTTACCCGACCCAGATGGCCCCAACAGCGCAACTAAAGCCCCCGACTCAATCTCCAGATTAACTTGATCGACAGCTTGAAAACTACCAAACTGTTTCGATACATTTTTTACAGAAATTCCCATTTTTAAAAACCAGATAAATAAAAAATTTAATCAATTAAACAAATTCACTACCCCCTACCCTCTACCCTCTACCCCCTAGACAACTACTCCAGATCGAGCGGAAAACCGTGATATCTTAAATATAGTATTTGATCGAACTGCTGTGGAACTCTCCTCTAGACTGGAATATGCTTTAGTCGCCCTGCTTGAAATCGCCGACAGACAAGCACAAGGTAAACCGCTAAAAGTAAATGAGATTGCCGCTAGTCAGTCCTTGCCAGAACGCTATCTCGATCAGATTTTCACATCCCTCAAACGTCAAGGCATCCTCTCTAGTCAGCGCGGCATGAAAGGCGGCTATTCACTCGCTAAAGAACTGTGGCAGATTACCCTATTGGATGTGGTAATTGCGATCGAAGGCGCAGGCGATCGTAAAAAAGTTGATCCAACTATTTCTAACACCCTCGAAAAAACTGTAATCATTCAGACATTTGCAGGTATTAAAGAATCAGTTGATGAGATTTTAATCAGCTACACCCTTCAAGATTTGGCTAAAACACTGGAAACTCAGCGACAGAGCAGTCCGATGTATTATATTTGATGGTGAATGGTGAATAGATATGTAGGTTGGGTTGAAGAATGAAACCCAACACACTCAACCAGAGATTAATATGTAGGGTGGGCACTGCCCACCAACTAGAATTCATGCACATTACTGATCTTTAATCCTCGTTTTACTCTCCAATATCTCCTTCAAAACTAACGTCACAGCGGCAAGTAAAGCAAGTAAAACTGCTGCTGAAAAAGCGGCTTCGGTATTGTAATCCTTATAAGCTTCCTCCACAAATAACGGTAAACTTTGGGTGGTATTTGCCACATTTCCAGATACCACAGATACCGCTCCAAACTCACCCATTGCTCGTGCATTTGTCAGCAATACTCCATACATCAACCCCCAGCGAATATTCGGTAGCGTCACCCGCCAAAAAATCTGCCAGTCACTCGCACCCAAAGTTCTAGCCGCCTCCTCCTGATCCACCCCAGCCTCCTCTAGCACAGGAATTACCTCCCGCACCACGAACGGCATACTCACAAAAGCTGTTGCCAAAATCATCCCAGGCAGAGCGAACACAATATCAATACCTTGAGATTTAAACCAACTGCCAAACCAACCTTGATTGCCATAGAGTAGCATGATCATCAACCCTGCTACCACCGGAGAAATCGATAAAGGTAGATCGATAATACTCAATAATAACGCTCGTCCAGGAAATTGATTTCGGGCGATCGACCAAGCCGCACACAGACCAAATACAGTATTAATCGGGACGACAATTAATGCGAGTAATAATGTGATTCTGACCGCATTGAGAAAACTTGGTTCGCTAAAATTAGCTAAAAATGGTTCAATTCCTTTGTGAAATGCTTGATAAAAAACATTAATTGCTGGAATATAAATAATCAGACTAATATACGCGATCGACAACCCAATCAAGACAGTTGGAATCCAGGTAATCTGTTTTTTAGATCGACCCTGATGTACTAATGTATTAACAGAATTACTAGTTTTCATGTCGTTGCCCCCAAGCTTGGACAAGGTTAATGCCGATCAGTAATACTAACGAAATTGTCAGCAGAACCACTCCAACAATCGTCGCTCCTTCATAGTCATATGCCTCCAACCGTTGAAAGACTAAAACAGGTGCGATCAAATCCTTGAACGGTGTATTGGATGAAATAATTACTGTCGAACCGTATTCTCCCACCGCTCGTGAAAACCCCAACGCCATCCCTGTCAAAATTGATGGTAATAATGGCGGTAGGACTACTTGGCGAAAAGTTTGCCACTCAGATGCACCTAAACACCAAGCCGCTTCCTCAATATCCCGCTCCATTTCGATCAACACAGGTTGAACTGTACGGACGATAAAGGGCAAAGAGATAAATAACATCGCCATGCCCACTCCCAAACGCGTGAAGGCGATTTTAATCCCGAATGGTGCGAATAAACTGCCAATCCAGCCATTGTCACTGTAGACTGTTGCCAAAGTCAGCCCAGCAACTGAAGTGGGCAATGCAAATGGCAGATCGATCGAAGCATCAATAATCCGCTTCCCTGGAAAATCATACCGCACCAACACCCAAGCAATTGCCGTGCCAAAGACACCATTAATTAACGCCGTAACTAGAGAAGTAGTAAAAGTAACATCATAAGTCGCTAAAGCGATCGGACTAGCAGCTACTTCCCAAAATTTAGTCCAGCCGCCACTGCCAGCTTTGGCAAACATTGCCACCAAGGGCAAAAATAGCATCACGCTCAGGTAGAACCAGGTAATTCGCCATGTCCATGATAAATTACGAATCTGGTCAAACCACTTGCGCCACACTCGTTTTTTGCCAACAACGCGGACATCGATCGTATTGCTCATGATTATTTTTTACCAGCTTGAATCTTGTCGTAGATGGCTCCGTCGGCAAATAATTTTTTCTGAAAACTACTCCAGCCACCATATTCCGTCACAGTTCCCAGGGTTTTAATCTTGGGAAAACGCGGATCTGTTGTGGCTGTGCCCATCGGTCGATAGCCTAATTTAACAAATTCGGCTTGAGCTTCAGGTGCAAATAAGTATTGAGCAAAAGCTTCGACAACTTCGCGATTGCCATGCTTATCGACATTTTTATCAACAATTGCGACGGGAGTATCGATCGAAATATTCACCGTTGGCACCACATAATCAAGTGATTGCCCGCGTTCTTTAGCAAACAGAATCTCATTCTCATAGTTTAATAAAGCATCGCCCTGTCCCTGCTTTGCAAAGGCATCGGTGGCTTCTCGCGCGTCTTTGGGCTGAACAACAACATTTTTAAAAGCTGCGGTCAAAAACTCGGTAGCTTTAGCTTCATTTCCGCCAGATTTAATCGCGTCATTCCACAAAGCTAAAACATTCCACCGCGCTCCGCCAGATGTTTTGGGATTAGCTGTTACCCATTTGACATCAGGACGGGCAAGATCGGCGAAAGAGTTGATTTTCTTGGGATTGCCTGGGCGGGTAATAATCGCCGCAACAGACTGAGCGACGATGCTTTTATTTGGTAATTTCTGTTCCCAGTCTTTTACCACCAGTGAGGCTTGGGCTAATTTATCAACATCACCACCTAAAGCTAGATGCACTACATCCGCTGGCAAGCCATCAATCACAGCGCGAGTTTGCGAACCAGAACCGCCATAAGTCTGTTTGAAAGTGACTTTTTGGTTGTGTTCCTGCTGCCATTTTGCCACAAACTTCTTAATAATTTTGTCGTGGGCGGCTTTGGGTACAGCATAGCCAACGAGGGTAATTTCGACATCTTTTTTCTGTGCTGCGCCAGACTGATTATTCTTTGAATCGCTACCATTGCCGCAAGCAACTAGGGAAAGACTCAAACCCGCACCAATAAATAGCCCAATGAGTGTTCTCACCTGTTGCTTGACGATCATGATGTTGCCTCTTAAAAAGAATCTACTGTATTTAACGCGGAATAGTGTTTAAGTCTGACCATCATCATAGCAACATCCATAACGCAGGTCAAATAACTCTAAACTTTGTCCTGCTTCCAGTAGATTTCTTCTAACCCGACTTGAAAATCTTCAGTGATCCAAACTAAGCCAGCTTGAGCTACTTTGCCATCGATCATTGTGACTAGTGAGAAATTGCGGAGAGTCCGCTCGATCGTCGAAAGGATGCGCGGACATCTAGCTGCGTTGAGATACACTGTCTCAGGACGAACGACAATTGGCTGCCGCAAGCGTTCTTTAGTATGCCTGAGCTTATGGTGCATGTGCCCAAATGTCACCAGCGGAATCGATTTTCCCTGAGCTTGCAGAATGGAGATTGCGGCTGCCAAGTCAGGATCGCCATAGTCACCGCCAATCGGTTCGCCCCAGTCTTTGCCACAGATCGATTCGGGATCGTCGCCCAGTCCGGTTGGGCCATTGTGCCCGATGATAATTAGATGTTCGCAGCTAGTATTCTGGGCATTTTCTACAATCCGCTGGGTCGATGCTTCAAAGCTATTTACGCCATATCTGGACTCATAAAAATCATTGTATTTCCACTGAGAACCACCCCAGCTAAATGGACGACTGCCGACTACTGCTAGATTGAGGTGCGGAAAATCTAATTTGCCATAACCCACACAGCTAGTGCCAAGTAAGTCAGTTTGCTGTTGGACACGATCTTCGGCTGATGGATCATAGGGTCTTTTGCTGCGCCCCCAATCGCTAGCGGTATACCAGGCATCATGATTGCCGAAGATTGCCGCCTTGGGTCTGTCTAACGCGGCTAGGCGACTAACTAGTTCTACCGCTTCATTGCCAAAGTCACCGACAAATAATACTAAATCTACGCCTAAATGTTCAAGGGCGATCGCGTCAGCCTCTTCCCACTGATCGTGAACATCACCCACGATCGCAATTCTAATCGGTTTGGTTGGATTTTCTAGCATTATTAAAAGGCAACCATTCACTTTGCGCCCTCATTATTATAGGGGAGAATCAAGGAGCCTTATAGATAAAGAAATGATTGCCGATGCCGATCGATTCTACTTTTGCATTAAAATTAGCTGCGGGAATCGAGATGTTCGATCGATAGATACTAAATAAAATCAAGTTTTGCCTAGTCGTAGTTGCTGCTAGTAATGGTCGCAACTGAGGGAGATAGGCTTCGACGGTTGCCCGACATGGCCCTTGAATCAAAATACCTAATCCAGCTGGAGCTTGGGTACATTGTTCTTTTGCCAGATTGCCAGCTTGCTCAACAGCGTAGATCTCATAAGCGGCTGGATCGGGATTGGTTAATCCCAGCACACACAATCCCAAAACTCCGAGTAAGACTATTTGCCACAATTTCATACCGTAACTAACTCACACAGTAAAATTATTCTACAGTTGCCTAGACTAATTTACGGAAATCGTGATATATTAGTTGCTACGGATAAATCGTGGCGAGCGTCGCCTAGTGGTTATGGCAGAGGTTTGTGGTGCCTCCACTCGCGGGTTCGAATCCCGTCGTTCGCCCTTGTTAGTCTGTGAAAAAAGAACCCTTAGCAATTGCTAAGGGTTGTTTTGTGGCGGCAATCAATCATCGAGATGAGCATAACGGTTGAAGAGGAAATCGAGGGCATAGTTGCGTAGATCGATGAATGTCTTAGTCTCCATAATTTTCTCACGATTCCGAGGTCGATCGAATGGGATGTCGAGGATTTCACCAATTTTAGCGGCGGGGCCATTGGTCATCATCACGAGTCGATCGGCTAGGTATAGTGCTTCGTCGATATCGTGAGTAATCATTAGTACTGTTACTTTGTTTTCTCGCCAAATTTCCAGGAGTTCGTCTTGTAGTTCTTCTTTGGTGATTGCATCGAGGGCACCAAAGGGTTCGTCGAGGATTAGTACTTGGGGTTTGATGGCGAGGGCACGGGCGATCGCGACTCGTTGTTTCATGCCGCCGGAGAGTTGTCCGGGTTTTTTGGTGGCGGATTCGCTGAGTCCAACCATGTTGAGGTGTTCGCGGACGATCTCTTTTTTCTGGGGTTCTGAGTGATCTGGGTAGACGGAGTTTACGGCTAGGTAAATGTTGTCGTAGGCGGTGAGCCAGGGGAGGAGGCAGTAGTTTTGGAAGACCATCATCCGATCGGGGCCGGGTTCGGTGATCAGTTTGTCTTGGAGTTTAACGGTGCCCATTGTGGGGGTGTTGAAGCCGGAGACCATGTTGAGGAGGGTGGATTTGCCGCAGCCGGAGTGACCAATCAGGCAGATGAATTCGCCTTCGTTGACGGTGAGGTCGATGTTGTCGAGGATGGTGGTGGTGCCGTAGACTTTGGTGATTCGATCGAGGGTGAGGAATGCCATGCGTTTTGTGTTTAGTTGAGGTTGTTACTCGGACTGGTGCTTTGGGTTTGGTTGCTGGTGGGGAAGAACCCTGATGTGGGGGAAAATACCCCCACACCCCCCCCGGGGGGGGGGGGGGGGGGGGGGGGGGGGGGGGGGGGGGGGGG
>JANNDQ010000485.1:0-2578 GCA_031387965.1 Chamaesiphon sp. OTE_75_metabat_567 | reverse complement strand
ATTGCTCCAGACAAGACTGTCTGGGACGGTACGGCGGATGAAGTAATCTTACCGAGTACAACTGGACAGCTGGGTATTTTGAGTGGTCACGCATCACTTTTGACTGCATTAGATACTGCGGTGATGCGGGTCAAAAGTGGTAAAGATAAATGGATTCCGATCGCGTTGATGGGTGGTTTTGCCGAAGTCGAAAATGATGAGGTTACTGTTCTAGTGAATGGTGCTGAATTAGGCGAGAAAATTAATAAAGAACAAGCCCAAAAAGATTTGACGGAAGCTGAGCAAAAATTAGCTACAGCCCAATCTGGCGATCGTCAAGGACAAATTCAAGCTAATCAAGCTTTTAAGCGTGCTAGAGCTAGATTACAAGCTGCCGCTGGATAGTTTGCTGGGTTTTGCTCCGCTCAATCCAACCTACAACTCTTGAAATTCAGTGTAGGGACAAAACCGCTGCTGTCTTGTCCTTACACTGAATTCTATTTCAAAAAGGTAAACTTACCATTAGTACCATCCGCATCCATTTTAATCTGCGCCACATAGAAATCCTGCTGAACGATCTCACCTGCCTTTGTGAACGAAATCTCACCCAACGGCGTACTATACTTACCCACCAACAATTGTTTATTTAATCCTACCCGCAGATCAGCGATCGGTTGAGCATTAATTTTCTTGGCTGGGCTTGCTTTGGATAACGCGGTTAGCGCTTCCACAAAGACTTGTACGCCTGTAAAAGCTTGAGCACTAAATTGGGGCGGTTCCTTCTTGTACTGAGCCAGATATGCTTCCCTAAAAGCTTTATTCAGGGGATTAGGTTGAGCTGGGTTATAAGCTTGGGCAATCAAGATCCCATCGCACAGTTTTTTACAAACAGGGAAAAGATTAGAAGTATTCAAGCCGTTACCGCCAATAATTAGTCCTTTGTAGCCCAGTTCCCGCAATTGGCGGATCAGATTACCGCCATCTGCGGCTAGTCCAGAAACAATAACTAGATCCGGTTTAGCATTAATTCCGGCTGTAGCTTGAGATTGAAAATCTGTATCAGTGGTCTGAAATTTTTGGACAGTTGCAATTTCTAATTTTTGCTCTTTTACTGTTTGCTGAAAAATCTCAGTTTCCGACTTACTAAACGCATCATTCTGGGCGAAAAATATCGCAACTTTCTTGATTTGGGGATTGATTTTCAGAGCTGCTTTAACTGCATTAGGCGCAACGATCGCCACTGGCGCTGATACCCGCCCCACAAAATCACCAATTTCTGGAATGCCTTTTGCTGTATTCGATGGCCCCAATACTGGTACTTTAGCGCGATCGGCGATCGGATCGGCACTAAAAGCCTGCTGAGACAGAGTTGGACCGACGATTCCGACTACTTTGTCACGATTAATCAGGGTCTGAAATGCATTAATTGCCCCTTGCTCATCACCTGCGGTATCTTGCAGCACCAGCTTAATCGGTGTACCATTCACACCACCTCGATCATTGAAATATTTCTCGGCTAATTTAGCTCCAGCAACCTGCTCCTGCCCCAGTAGAGCCACATTACTCGTCTGAGCAACTGCAATGCCGATCGGAATCGTTCCACCAGTACCAGAGGCATTTTCGCCAGGGCTGGGCGCATTGCTACTCGTGCCACAGGCTGTTAATAATACAGGGAATCCGATTAATAGCACCCAACGAAACCAGGCTGATGTCAGCATAACTTTATTCAATTCACAATAATCGATCTATACCATACTTCTCGATCGTTACTTTCTGTTAGGCTCAGCTCGGAAAATCAGCTAGTATCGATCGATAGTGTGTGCGTTGGGTTAAGCATCGCAAAACCCAACTTTGGATAGATCTCAAATAGGTTCTATAGAAATTACCTAATGCTTGCAAACTTCGCGGATGGATTCTAAGCCAACTCGATCGCAAAAATCACCGAAACCCTCACTAGGTTTGCGATCCTGCTTGAAATATTCAAACATCGGCGTGAAGAAAGTTTCCAGATCATTGATGTGCATCCGGTCAGTATACACCCGTGCCAGCCGCGTCTGTGCTGGACAGCCAGCTAACCAGACTTGATAACTTTCGGGGAAACTACCGACAAATCCAACTTCCGCCAGATAGGGACGGGCGCAGCCATTGGGACAGCCAGTCATGCGGATCACGAATTCCTCGTCAGGTAAGCCTAATTTGTCCAACAGGACGCGGAAGCGCTCATTGACGCTGGGGGCAATCCGCTCGGATTCAGTGACGGCTAGACCGCAGGTAGGCAGGGCTGGGCACGCCATCGAGAGCCGCACCAAGGGATCGATTTTGGCGGGATCTGGTTCGACTCCATTATCGGTGAGGATTTTGTCGATCGCATCTCTGTCGGCTGGCTTGATATCATAGATCAGCACGTTTTGATGGGGCGTGACGCGCATCGGGATTTGATATTTCTGGATGATTTCCCGTAGAGCTGTGCGGAGTTTGAAATCACCTTCATCTTTAATCCGCCCATTGACGATCGAGATTCCCAAAAATACCTTACCATCGCCCTGTTCATGCCAACCTAAGAAGTCTAGATATTTGAAATCAATAGTTTCTTTGAGCG
>JANNDQ010000551.1:0-2321 GCA_031387965.1 Chamaesiphon sp. OTE_75_metabat_567 | reverse complement strand
GATCGCATAAGGGTATAGTTGTGTTGATATTGATGTCAGCTGCGGTAGATAAACACTGCCCATTGTTTAGATTTTAGGTGAATTAGTTGCGGGTGTAACTACACTTACTGCAATTATATTTGGGGGTAGTTAATCAAAATATGCATCGACCATACCGCAGACATCCACTTCTAGCTAACGTGAGTTTCTCCTTTCGGAGAGGCTCACATTAGCTAAGAATGACTGAAACATTTGATTAAACTAGAATTTTAAGCGGGTCTAATAATCCGAATTAGTTTGCCCTGGAGAGATTCTTCTTCTGCCACTGCCGTGTGAATTCTCTGTGCTAGAGCATCCCAATTGCGATCATCGCTACAAACAATAATCCCCGCATGATTGGGTTGGATGCGATGCAATTGAATGAAATCTCTACGATTCTGGGTAATGATAGCTCGATCATTTTCAGTAGCAAAAGCTAATACTTCATCATCTGGAATACGCTGATTTGCTTGTCCTGCCTCCCGAACGGTTAAAACGTCGTGTCCTAACTCTCGCAGACATTTAACGACAGGATACGGATATTGTTCGTCAGCATAGAATTTCATGCTCTAAAGTTCTTGAGTCATCACCGTATTGTTTGCAACAATTTCAGCTTCAATTTCATCTGAAAAAGCTGCCGCGTATGCCCAGGCATTGGCAAGATTAGTCGCGGACAGAGTTGGATAACTCGTTAGTAAGTCAGCTTCGCTGTACCCAATCCGCCGAGATTCCACCAATCCCCAGACAGTAATCCTGGTTCCGGCTACACAAGCAGTTCCCCCAGAAACACCAGGTGTTTTTTCAATGCCTTGAATCGGACTAGTTTTACCTTGAGATAGAAGCTCGACGACTTGTACTTTTTCGCGGTCAGAAAGAGCTAGTAACTGAGGCTCTAGTTCTTTGAGGGTCATAATTAGACGCAGCAGTAAGTTAGATTTTTATTTTAACCCAAACACAACAAATTCGGCATCAGTCAAATTCATACATACTTTCAGGAACATGCCTGATCGATCGTGTAGTCTAGATTTAAACAGTAATTCTGGTGATCCTGATGCCGAAGATTAGATCGAATTTGACAATTGTCGCTTCATTATTATTGGGTAGTCTGCTCCCCTTGGTACCGCAATCCATCGCCTTGGCAAGAGCGAGAATTACTGATGCAGAGATCGCCCAATTTCGATCGCAAGGATCTGCTGGAATTGATCAGTTTTTAAAAATCAATGGGGCTGAGATGGAGAGATTGCGTGGCAAAGCCGATACTCCACGCTGGCAAGAACTAAATAAAGCACTAGATCGCATCTGTAAGCAACGAGATTGTGATGCTTCGCGTTTATATTGGCACACCGATTTTGCAGCTGCCAAGCAAGCCGCAGCCGCCAGTAATAAACCGATTTTATCGCTGCGGATGTTGGGAAACCTGGATGAGGATTTAAGCTGTGCGAATAGTCGCTTTTTTAGAATTACGCTCTATGCCGATCCCGAAATTGCCCAGCTACTTAGGGATAAATATGTCCTGCACTGGCAATCAGTCCGCCCTGTCCCCAAAATTACGATCGATTTCGGCGATGGGCGCAAAGTTGAGCAGACAATTACGGGCAATAGTATTCACTATATCTTAGACAAAACTGGACGACCGATCGATGCCCTGCCAGGATTGTATGCACCCCAAGCCTTCAAACGTCAGCTGATTCAAGGTGCTGAATTTGTAGGGAAATATCATCAGTTAGCAGATAATAATCGTCAAGATGCGATCGATACCTATCACCAAACCCAGCTTACCAATCTTCAAGCCAACTGGAAACAAGATATGGATAAATTGGGGATCAATGTGCCTATACCCGCTGCAATACCTCGCCTTGATGGTGTACCGACGGCAACAGAAGCTAATCTACTCGCAATGTCAAAAATGGCGATCGAATTACCGATGCTGCGACGCACTCAGTTATTCTCCCAGCGGGAAGATCTGTTGAAAAAAGCTACTGATGATTCGCTGTGGATAAAGCTGGGTGAATTGCATCAAACAGATGCTGTTTTAGATCCAAATAGTCGCGAACTTATTCGCCGCAAACAACCCCAACTAGCGAGCCTCACAGCTAAAGACAAGGGCGATAACAACGACCCTATGCCAGCGCTGATCGATAGATTTCAAAAATTAATTGCGATCGATAGTGTCCGCAATGAATATCTTTTGCATAGCCAACTCCATCAATGGTTTATGAAATCTGGGCGGGGATTTAGTTCTGTTGCCAGTGATGTCGAAATATTAAATGCACGAGTATACGACCAATTATTCCTCACACCGC
>JANNDQ010000472.1:0-3325 GCA_031387965.1 Chamaesiphon sp. OTE_75_metabat_567 | reverse complement strand
TTCGCTGCAACTGCGAGAAATGGGGATACCGTCCAAACCGGACGCGAAACCCTCGGCTCCCGTAAAGCCTATGAAGATACGGTTGGACTCGATCGACAGGTAGAAAGCGCTGCTCAACGTGCCGTAGCTGCCCTCTTCCTGCCCCCTGTCAAGGGCAATGCTTACACTGTTGTGATTGACCCGATTTTGACCGGACTATTCGTTCACGAGGCATTTGGGCACCTGTCTGAAGCAGATTCGATGTACGAAAATCCCGATCTGCTGGAAGTGATGACAATGGGGCGGCGATTTGGCTGCAAAGAGTTGCAGATCTTCGATGGCGCAGCACCAGCAGCACATCGCGGCAGCTATTTGTATGATGATGAGGGTACGCCAGCAACAACGACACAACTAATTGAAGATGGCGTATTAGTCGGACGCTTGCACTCACGGGAGACAGCAGGGAAATTAGGTGAAGCGGCGACGGGAAATGCGCGATGTTTGAGTTACTATTATCCGCCCATCGTGCGGATGACGAATACTTGGATCGATCGAGGTAATACACCCGTCGCGGATCTATTTTCGGGGATTAAAGAGGGCGTGTATGCCCGAAACTGGCTGGGCGGCATGACTAATGGCGAGATGTTTACCTTCAGTGCTGGTGAAGCGTGGATGATTCGCGATGGCGAAATTGCCGAACCCGTGCGGGATGTCACCTTATCGGGAAATGTATTCAAGACTTTGGCAGATATTGAAGGTATCGGTGATGATTTTGAGTGGGATGAGTCTGGCGGCTGTGGCAAAGCTGGGCAAGGTGGTTTAGCTGTTGGCGTGGGGGGTCCGAGTCTGCGAATTCGGGATGTAGTTGTCGGCGGTGATATGGACGACTTGGAGGGCGATGATTGAGGGCGAGAATTTTAGCGTAGGGTGGGCAATCTTATGAAAATAACTTACGAATAAATACTGATAATCTTTTGCCCGCCAATTCTAGCCCACCAATTCCACTATCGTTAAAAGTCTCGGTATTTTCTCCTTCTTATATTTATTGATGTTTTCTTAAAAAAGAAAGGTTAAAATCTAATTTATCGAAGATGGGATCGAAGAATATCAAATTTGCCTGATTGTATATGATGTAGAAAATCGGAGCATTGTCAAATGGACAAATTAAGCCACTATCGCCAAATCATTGAAGATATCCTTACCGCCCATAGTCAAATTCAACCAGTCTATGGTGAGATTGAGATGGAACTTCTATTTGATAATACTCGCGAAAGATATCAGGTACTTAGGGCTGGTTGGTTGCAAAAAAAGCGCGTCTATGGTGTTTTGATTCATATCGATCTCAAGGGCGATAAAATTTGGATTCAATATGATGGTACAGAAGTTGGCGTTGCCAATGAATTAGTTGAACAAGGCATTCCCAAGGAGGATATTGTGCTGGCGTATCATTCTCAGTTTATTCGTCAGTATGACGGTTTTGCGGTGGGATAGACGGCTTGACTCTCTCAGCGGAAAACTTTGAATAATTCGGGAGCTAGAAGATCTTGCCAGAAGCAGTATTAAAAGGGCGTGTCGCTCTAGTTACAGGGGTAAGTCGGCGCAAAGGAATTGGGTTTGCGATCGCCCAAAGGCTCGCTACACTAAGTGCAGATGTATTTATTCACTCATTTTCTCCCTATGATGCCGAGCGGGAGTGGGGAGCCGATGCTGATGGGATACCTGCCTTAATCGCCACACTTGAGGAATCGGGTACTAGGATTGCCCATATTGAAGGAGATTTCAGCGATCCTACCACACCCGATCGAGTGATGAAGGCGGCGGTTGATACTTCTGGACATGTAGATATTTTGGTGGCGAATCATACCTAGAGTACGATGGGTAATCTGGAAGCACTAACAGCAGCAGAAATCGATCGCCATTTACACATCAACGTCCGAGCGACATTACTATTAGTCCAAGCCTTCGCCGCACAACATCGCCACGGTTCTGGGCGAGTTATTCTACTGACTTCGGGACAACGATTGACACCGATGCCTGGAGAGCTTGCCTACGTTGCTTCCAAGGGTGCATTACAACAGCTCACACTCAGTTTGTCCGCTCATCTAATTTCCAGAGGGATTACCGTCAATACTGTCAATCCTGGAGCGACAGATACCGCTTGGGCTGAACCCGAACTTTATGAGCTGATTCGTGCCGCCAATCCTCAGGGACGATGGGGACAGCCAGCAGATGCCGCACGGTTGATTGGTTGGCTAGCAACGGATGATGCCCAGTGGATTACTGGACAAACGATCGACTCGAATGGCGGCGGATATTAAAATCTGGTAGATGGAACAAGCGCAGGTAAAGGTTAAGCGGCTTTTGGTTTGGCTTATCCAAGAAAAGCTGTAAAATTGAGTATAGATGATGTTTTAGATTTTTTTAAGATTCGTTTATGACTGTGAGTACTACTGCCGAAACTGCTGCGTTGCCAGATGACCGAACGATTTTTGATGCCATTATTATCGGTTCGGGGATTGGTGGATTGGTGACAGCGACTCAGTTGGCGGCTAAGGGTGCAAAAGTTTTAGTGTTGGAGCGGTATCTGATTCCAGGTGGAAGTTCGGGGTATTTCGATCGTGAGGGCTATCGGTTTGATGTCGGTGCTTCGATGATTTTTGGGTTTGGGAAGCAGGGCACTACTAATCTACTGACTCGTGCCTTAGCAGCAGTGGGTGAAAGTATGGAAACAATCGCCGATCCGGTGCAGGTGCAGTATCATTTACCTGATGATTTAGATATTAAGGTTCATCAAGATTACGAACAGTTTTTACAAGAATTATTTGTTAGATTCCCACAAGAAGCAAAGGGAATTCGACAGTTTTATGATGAGTGTTGGCAGGTATTTAATTGCCTGAATCAGATGGATTTGTTATCGCTCGAAGAGTTGCGATATCTAACTCGTGTTTTCTTTCAACATCCTGGTGCTTGCCTGGGTTTAGTTAAGTATTTACCATTGAATGTTGGGGACATTGCCCGCAAGTATATCAAAGATCCAGCCGTACTGAAATTCATCGATATCGAGTGCTATATCTGGTCAGTTGTACCCGCTGAATTGACTCCAATGATTAATGCGGGAATGGTATTTTCCGACAGACATTATGGCGGAATCAATTATCCCAAAGGTGGAGTCGGACAAATCGCCCAAAAATTAGTCGCTGGACTGGAAAAAGCTGGCGGGACAATTCACTACAAGTCGCGAGTGACTAAAATTGTGACCGAGCAAGGCAAAGCCGTCGGCGTAGAATTGGCAAATGGTAAGATTTTCCGTGCTAAAAAAATTGTGTCGAATGCGACGCGCTGGGAT
>JANNDQ010000407.1:0-1583 GCA_031387965.1 Chamaesiphon sp. OTE_75_metabat_567 | reverse complement strand
AGATCTAGAGTGTGCGCTCAGAGAGATGACTGAAGAAACGGGGATTCCGATTAGTTCAGTTCAAATCGAGCCAGACTTTCAGTATCGATCGATCTATCATCCCCAATATGCCAGATATGACAACGAGATCATCGAAAAAACTTTAATTATTTTTCTAGGCTGGGTAGATTCACCAACGGTGATGACTTCATCCGAACATCTTGGGTTTGAATGGATCAATTGGCAACCACCTCACCAAATTCAACTTCTGACGATCGATCCGCTTTTGGCTGAAGTTGTGACTCATTTCGAGAATCAATTGACATCTTAGGATGATAAATGCTAACTTGTTGCTTACTTCCCTAGGGCGACCCCAAGGCTTTCTAGTATTCGTATCTGCGATAATCAGACTTTTGCGATCTCAATTGAGTTTTCAAAATTAGAAGGATAATTAATGGTAATTGCCGCACCAGAATTAAATACTGAGTTACAGTCTGTTGGAGAGCAGCGCGTTGTGCTGCGAGGTTTGACTTGGGAGAGATATCTACAGATTCTAAATGCCCTCCCTCAAGCTCGTGCCGCTCGGTTAACTTACGATGATGGAATATTAGAAATTACTGTGCCTTCAGAATCGCATGAGTTTTCAGGTCGTTTAATCGAACGTTTTATCTGGACGCTGATTGAATCAATGGGCTTGAAAATTAAGACAATGGGTTCGACAACGATGAACTACCCAAATCTCAAAAAAGGTGCAGAACCCGATAATGCTTATTACATTCAGAATCAGCCGCTAGTCAAAGGACGTGACGTAGATTTTAGTCAAGATCCACCACCTGATTTAGTTGTTGAGGTGGATATTACTCATACTGATATTGCAAAGAATCAGTTTTATGCCAGTCTGGGAGTACCAGAATTTTGGCGATTCAATGGCAAGGTATGGCGAATTTATCAACTACAGGAAAATGTTTATATAGAAGTTGAGGTTAGTCCCACATTTCCGCAAGTGCCTAAGGAACGTTTATACACATTTTTAGCACAAGCAAAAGAGGACGAAATTGATGCAGTTCGAGATCTTCGATCTTGGTGGCAAGCACAGAGCTAAATTCGTCTCGATCTATTTTTTCTGGTGCAGCCGTCGGTAAATAATTCCATCGACTCCAGATCGATCGAGACTAGAGTTCAAGATGTGGAAGGCTTGAGTGGGAATAGTTGAATTACTAATATATTCTTTGGTTATCTTGTTTTCGATCACTGTAATCTTCCAAGGAGTGCGATCAATTCGTTGCGATCGAGAGCTGAAAATTACTTGTTGTCGCTCGCTTTTGACCTCAATCTTGATCGATGGATAGTTGTCAGGACGATTAATCAGTGGCTGATAAACTCCAACTTCGAGCGGAGTTTTTGCTAAAGTAGTTAAGAATTTAGTAACTATAGTCGCCGGAATTTTCACCTTATTTGTGCGCTGTTGACGAATTCCAGTGACACCATAACCACCTACTGCAATATAAGCATTACCTGCTAGTTGTTGGTGCTCTAGTCGGAGTTTATAATGGCGGATAACTGGTGTGATATCTGAATATCCATGCCAATCATCGTGAATTTCT
>JANNDQ010000358.1:0-3259 GCA_031387965.1 Chamaesiphon sp. OTE_75_metabat_567 | reverse complement strand
ATAATCATTGCCGTAGAGAGACACTTTTAGGGGTTTGTTGACTGTTAGCATAGATTTGTGAGCTAAGAGCCAGGGTGCGCCTTGGAGCATATTCATAAGCGAATAGTTTGCTAAATCGATATTGCAATTTTATGAATAAATCCTCACGAATGTCAAGTCCTAATTCTCTACGCCGTCAGCCCAAGCAAGAACGCGGGCAACAGCGGGTGGTAAAAATCCTCACAGCAGCAGCAGAAGTCTTTGCCCAAGTGGGTTATGCTGCCGCTACAACACAGCAAATAGCCGATCGAGCCAAGACAGCCGTGGGATCTATTTATCAGTTCTTCCCTGACAAACTAGCGATCTTTCATGCCTTAGAAGCCGAGCATATGGCGCAAGTTGAGATCGTCAATACCAGACTACTCACCAAAGATATCCGTCGTCCCCTCGTCGAAACGATCAGTGAAATGGTCGATGCGCACGCAGAGTATTTCGAGCATCCAATCCACAAAATTGTCTATCTACAGTACTTTCTCGCCCCAATACCAGGATTATTTATTCTATTTGACGATAAGTTCGATCGTGCGATCGTCAATCAATTTGCCGACCTCTGCCAGCAGCGTAATCCCGATCTGAGTCGCGATAAAAGCGAGCTAATCGCCGAAGTCTTCCATCGTACCTATAATGGCTTATTTCTCACTGCCCTCAAAAGCGATCCCAAACATCGACAGAAATTATATTCAGAGCTAAAAAGTTTACTATGTGCCTATCTCAATCCGTACATTGGTGATGATTTACTTGTACTGCACAGCAAAGTAATGATATGCGTGAAATGCAGTAGCGATCGAGTAGCAAAGAATGGACATCGACATGACAAGCAGCGGTATATATGCAAGGACTGTGGCAAGCAATTTGCCGAAGAATACAGTATTCGCGGCTATCCTCCACAAGTTAAGCAACAGTGTCTAGAATTGCATCAACAAGGCATGAGCTTTCGGGAGATTGAACGCCAAACTGGAGTTTCTCATAACACGGTAATTAATTGGGTACGACAATCGAGTATCGATCTTGGTGCCGTAAGTTTAGATTGAATAATATATCTGTCGCGCTTTCTGGATAATTGACTGTACGTACTCTGTCTTACCACTCGTATAAGCTTCCCTATCAGTCGCAAACTGTTGGGCAAGATGTCGCTTCAACTGGGCATAACGAAAGGCTTCATCAGGATGTGCTCGGAGGTAATCTCGGAACAACAGCCGTTCTCGCAATATACTATCCGATTCAATGATGTGGATGTGATGAGTGCGGGGACTATTTGGTGGTAAACCTTTAACAAAAAACATTCTTTGAGAATCGGGATTATCAAGCCAATAAGCATAACCCAATTTCTCTAATGGAGAAACAGCAACTTGCTTTGCCTCAACAAGAGAATCAACGATTACTAATAGATCGATGATTGGCTTGGCTGCTAACCCTGGTACTGCCGTGCTGCCAATATGTTCAATGCCAACAACCAGATCTCTACTTAAAACCTCAGCAATTTGCGCTGCTTCCTGTTCAAACATATTTGACCAATGTGGATCGTATTTTACGATAACAACTTCATCCATGTTAGTGTTTAATTAAAGGTACCAAATGCATCATAAAATCTTGCTTGCCGATCGGTGCTTCTGCCATCCTTAAAATGTCATATGCCGTTGTTAGATGGAAATAAAAGTTGGGCATCAAAAAATCATCTACATATGAGCATCCAGATAACTCTAAGTACCGCCCTTTCGCGAGATCTATGCGGGCGATCACGGCAAGTTGACGATCTGTAACATTAATTCTTGCAAGCATTTCCTGAGTAGATGAAATGTGTCCGCGAGCATCATCTAATGATCCTACGTCAGGGTTTAAATCTTTTGCTGACTGCCCTAAGCACCACAACGCAAAATTGCGAGGCTGATTGCAGGTAAAGGCAATTTGTGTACCGAAAGGAAGCATATCGGGTGCAATCCGTCGCCCAAAGGTCGATTCCACATCATCGGTGAAATGATTCTCCACTACATCTAAAAGATGGCTCAACGTATCGAGTCTTGAACTAAAGATATTCTGGATTGCTACGATCTTCTGATTTTCCATTTTTAGTATTGATGCCGTGGAATCAGTATGAATTATGATGCTGCTTTTGTCCGAACACACAGAAAATAGTAGCATCATCCCAAATACTCTGTGGAGTTTGTAGCCGCTCTAATTCTGTCTCAAATTCAACTTTCATTTTTTTAACGTTTTACTATATCGCATCTAATCTAATTGAGTCAGTGTCGGCTCCGACTTGCTGGAGGAATCCAAAAAATTTTAGACATTAACATAAGGAACCGCCCAAAATCCAATTAAGGATCTCAGGCGGAATGTGGTGTGAGGAGTGAACGGAAACATCAGCTTCCGTCCTCCTAATTGTAACAGTACCGCTCAAGATCGGGGCGAGTGATGCCAGCAAACATTGAGGTGCTATTTACCCATCCCCAACTGCTGAGCCTTCTGATAAACCTTGCCCTCAGTCAAGAGTGAAGGGGCAATCACCACATCCACTTGCTGCATTTCGCGGATTGTTTTGGCACCCAGTGTACCCATACTCGTTTTTAGTGCGCCCACAAGATTGTGAGTGCCATCATCTAATTTGGCTGGGCCGATCAGAATTTGCGCTAAACTACCAGTAGTACCAACCTTGATTCGCGTGCCTCTGGGTAACACAGGGCTAGGCGTAGCCATCCCCCAGTGAAATCCTCGTCCTGGTGCCTCTGCTGCCCGCGCAAACGGTGAACCAATCATCACTCCATCAGCACCACAAGCGATACATTTACAGATATCACCACCAGTCACCAAGCCGCCATCAGCAATTACCGGGATATACTTGCCCGTCTGCTTGAAAAACTCATCTCTAGCGGCTGCACAGTCCGCTACCGCAGTTGCTTGGGGGACACCCACTCCCAACACCCCGCGCGAGGTACAAGCTGCTCCAGGGCCAATTCCGACGAGGACAGCGGCGGCACCTGCCTGCATCAATTCGAGAGTGATATCATAGGTGACGCAATTGCCCAGAATTACTGGCATGGGCATTTCTTGACAGAATTTTGCCAGGTTCAGTGGCTCAATTCCCTCAGGAGCCAAAAATTCAGTTGAGACCACAGTAGCTTGGATGAAGAACAGATCGGCACCTGCTTTTGCTACTGCCGCTCCAAATCTCGCGGCACCTGCGGGGGTGGCGCTGACTGCGGCAATCCCTCCGCCAGCTTTG
>JANNDQ010000243.1:0-6290 GCA_031387965.1 Chamaesiphon sp. OTE_75_metabat_567 | reverse complement strand
TTTACTCAGAGCAACATCAATACCGTTATTGTGGTGATGATCACATCCAATCTTAATTTGGCAGCAGCCCCAGGCAATGTGTTGGTGCCGAGATCTGCATCGGGATTACCGAAAGATTCTGTTGCAAATGTATCTCAGATTCTTACGTTAGACAAGAAATTCTTAATAGAGAGAATTGGTTCGCTCCCAGATGAATTGCAATTGGATGTAGATGATGGCATCAGAACTATTCTGTATTTGTAGTTTTTTATCGATCCACCACGAAAACCAACGATAACTAATATTTTTATGAATACCCCCGTTTATCCCGTTCGCTGGCACAACAATCGTGTTTTGCTAATTGACCAAAATCGATTGCCGAATGAGTACACCCATGTCGAAATCAGTCGGGTGGAAGATATGGCGGAGGCGATTTCGACGATGATTGTTAGGGGTGCGCCAGCAATTGGCGTTGCGGCTGCTTATGGGATGTATTTGGGTGCGAGAGCAATTGAGACGACAGAGCGAGATCGGTTTTTGGTGGAGCTGGTTGAAATTGGCAAGATGCTCAGAGCAACGCGCCCGACGGCTGTAAACTTGTTTTGGGCGATCGATCAGATCGAAAAAACTGCTGCTAGCTGTGCAGGGAGTGTGCCGGAAATTGTCGAACAATTACTAGTTGCCGCCCAAAAAATCAATGCTGAAGACATCGAAACTTGTCAAGCAATTGGGGCACATGGTTTAGCAGCTTTACCCAGTAGTCCTGAAAAGTTGTGTTTACTCACTCACTGCAATGCGGGTGCCCTGGCAACGGCTGGCTACGGTACTGCCCTTGGAGTTGTACGTTCGGCATGGACACAGGGGCGGCTGGCGCGACTGTATGCAGATGAGACTCGCCCTCGCCTTCAAGGTGCGAGGCTGACTAGCTGGGAATGTATTCAAGAGGGTATTCCGGTAACGGTAATTAGTGATAGTATGGCGGCACACTGTATGAAGCAGGGACTAATTGATGCGGTAGTGGTTGGAGCCGATCGAATTGCGGCAAATGGCGATGCTGCGAATAAAATTGGGACTTATAGTTTGGCTTTGATCGCCCAGGCACATCATGTCCCATTCTTTGTCGCTGCACCGCGTTCGACGATCGATTTTAGTCTCAGCGACGGTAGTCTGATTCCAATTGAGGAGCGCGATCCTGCCGAACTTTATCAGATTGGTGAGACAATAATTTGTCCCCCCGGCGTTGAGTTTTATAATCCGGCTTTTGATGTAACTCCAGCTCATTTAATTCAGGCAATCATTACCGAATTTGGCGCATTTTTACCAGCCGAAATCATCAATCTCCAGCACCGATAAATTATGTGTCGATCTATACACGCGCATCAAAAACAAACCCTCTGTGCTAGGATTGTCCGATGTGTAAAAATAGACATTACTGGTAATTGATCGATCATAAACTCTTGAATAATTTGCAAGTGAGTAGTGGGAGTGTACGCACAGTGAATCCGATCGGATCTACTCTTCAACAGCGTTATCAAATCCTGGAGCAATTAGGGCAGAGTGGATCTGTCACTACCTATCTGGCAATCGATCTTCAGATTCCTGGTAATCTTCAACTCAAATGTGCGATTCATCGCTATGAGTTGCTAGATAGCACTCCAGATAGTCCTGACTGGTATCGAGCGGCACTTTCAGCGCAGAGTCTCTATACACTAACGCGCCATGTCGATCAACTGCCGACGGTGTATAGTTATTTTGCCGAAGGAACAGCGTTCTACCTGGTAAGAGAGTTTGTGGCGGGGATATCTATAGCCCAAGAATTATTACCAAATCGCCCGTGGACTCAATCGCAGGTGGTGATGTTACTGGTAGATTTGTTAGAGGTTTTGCACGATATCGATCGATATGCAGCGATCCCTAATCCGCTAGCACTAACCCAAATCCTCCGGCGCAGTCTCGATCGCAAACTAATTCTGCTCAATTTACCATTAATTCAGTCCGCGCCTAGCTCATCAGGATCGGCGGATCTAGACTTAGCTCAACAAAATTTGCAGGTATTGGGCGAGATCGCCATTGCTGCGGCAACTGGAATAGCTGGAGCCGATCTACCACTAACGACTATTCAAACAGCTCAATGGCATCAGCGGGCACCACAACTTGACTGTCCCGAACTGATCGCGATGATTGATCGACTGATTAGTACAAATCCTCAGGATAATTATCCCTCAGTCACGGCAGCGCGGCAGGCGGTGGTAAGCGTAATGTCCCAACTGCTGGTTCATCAGCATTCTCGTGCGGATGCTCAGACAGAGATTGCGAAACATGTCCAAATCTTAGTCGATCGCGGTACCGGATTTTATGAAATTGGCGATTGCGCTCAGGCGATTACTGCTTATGATCGGGCGCTATTACTCGATTCTCACTGTGTTGAAGCGTATTGTGGTCGGGGGAATGCCAGACGCTATCAAGGCGACTATACAGGCTCCTGGGAAGACTTTGACACCGCCATCCAACTCGATCCTCACCAAGGAGTTGCATACATTGGTAGAGCCTTGGCAACCTGTTTTGGACACCAGCCCGATCCCAGTGCAGGTGCTGATTTTCAATTTGGTCAAAATTTACTTACCCATCCAACAAACGCGATCGAATACGTAATGCGCGGGACAGCCAAAGCCCAACTGTATGATAATCAGGGCGCGATCGAGGATTATACCACTGCAATTGGGTTAAACCCCCGCTTGGTACTCGCTTACAACAATCGGGGTAATCTCCGCCAGCATTTTGGCGACATTGATGGGGCAATCGCCGATTTCAGCAAAGTTTTAGAGATCAACCCACAATCACCGATCGCCTATAATAATCGGGCGATTATTTATACCCAACTTGGGCAATTTTCAGCCGCAATTGCTGATTACGATCAGGCAATTGAGTTACAGCCAGATTTTGTTAGTGTTTATAATAACCAGGGTAATGCTTATTGTCAGATGGGTGAGTATCCAGAGGCGATCGATCGCTATAGTCAAGCGATAAAATTAGATCCAGAGTTTGCAGTTGCCTATAGTAATCGAGCAAATATTTACCGAATTCAGGGTGATTTAGAGCTGGCGTTAGGTGACTATGATCGAGCGATTAGTTTGGATTCAAATTTAGTAATTGCTTATTATAATCGGGGGATTTGTCATCGCCAAATTGGCAATCATCAAGCAGCAATTGATGATTACACCACAACACTGAGGCTCGATCCAAAATATTTTTATGCCTATTATCATCGCGGCAATGCTCGTAAATATTTAGGCGATCGATATGGAGCGATTGCTGATTATACTCAAACAATTTATTGCGATCCAAACCATGTCTACGGCTACTATAATCGGGCAATTACCCGCAACGAGATCGGCGATTTGCACGGCGCAATGGAAGATCTCGAACGATCGATTGAACTGTATCCCACATTTGCTCTCGCTTATTACCAGCGCGGCTATTTACTCGCAACAAATCATGAGCATCAATATGCCATTGCTGACTATCAACGGGCGATCGATTTAAACCCAAATTATCTGGATGCTTATTATCAAAGCGGCTGTAGTCATCACAGTTTAGGCAATCTATCAGCAGCATTAGCTGCTTTTACGCAGACGATCGACATGGATATTAACTATGCTCCGGCATACTATCAGCGCGGCAAAGTCTCTCATCAACTTGGAGATCGGACTGGTTCAATTAATGATTATCATAAAGCAGCAAATCTCTATCTCGATCGCGGCGATAGCAAAACTTATCAGCAGATTTTACAAATTCTCGATCGACTAGTTGTTAGTAGTTAAGCAAGATGAATTCTTTTGTTACATTAATTTTCTTAATCCACTATCCACCGTCCACCATTCACTATCCACAAATTCATGTACGACATTTCCTCTCGTCCAACTTGGGACGAATATTTCATGATGCTGGCGAAATTAACCGCGACTAGATCTACGTGTCTAGCGTTCCCCGTTGGTGCCGTGATCGTCAAAGATCGCCAGGTATTATCGACAGGCTATAATGGCTCACCATCAGGTTCAGCCCATTGTACAGCGCAGGGATATTGTTATCCTGAATTGAGTGCTTGCAACGCCAGTAAAGCGCTACCATCTCGCTCCGTACATGCAGAGGCAAATGCGATCGCTCAAGCCGCTAAACACGGTATTGCGACGGGTGGAGCGAGTATTTATGTAACTCTAGAACCCTGTCTATCGTGTCTGAAAATTATCATTTCCGCAGGGATTAGGGAGGTGTTTTACGAGACGACTTTTAATAGTGGTGATAATCTCAAGGTTCGAGATTTTTTACTTCATGATAGCTCGATCGAACTCATCCCAATTCAGGTATCTGAAGCTACCGCAACCCGTTCGGCGGCATTTCTACTCAATCCGACATCGGTAGAATCTGGTGGTTGAAAGCGTCAAACTTTGATATTTTTGGAATCGGGTTTGAGGGCGAAAGTAGCAATTAAGATGCCTAAAATTGAGAGAATTGCGGTTGGAATAAAAGCATTGGTATAGGTGCCGAAAATATCTTTGGCACTACCAGCAACTAGTGTTCCAGCTAAAGCTCCGGCACCATAAGCGGTGAAGACTATCCCATAGTTTTTAGTGTAGTTGGCCGGACTGAACATCGACAGGGTTGCCGTTGGGGCGATCGCCAGCCAGCCACCTAAAGATAACCACAATAAACTAAAGGCAAAAAAGTAATTGACGACTTGACCTTTGCCAGTATTTAGCATCACGATCGAGGCGATCAGAATCATTACATAGGAAATAATCGCCGTCAGTTTGGGCTTGATTCGATCGGTTAGCCAGCCGAAAATTGGGCGACCAATTCCGTTAAAAATCGCAAAAATTGATACTGAAGCAGTAGCCATATTGCTGTCGAGTCCGATGATTTCCTTGCCAACATTATTCGCAATGCCGATCGCCATCAAGCCAGCCAAGGTACCGATCGCATAGCAGCTCCACAACGCAAAAAAGCTCGGCGAACTCAGCAACCGATCTGGCTCGACGCTGGTGGGACTGGAAATCCTTTGGGGACTGGGTTGCCAGTCTGCGGGCGGAAATCTCAGCTGAGTCGCGATCGCTAGTAAAATCAGTGTGAAAGCCATGCCAAAAATTCTAAACGTGCCGTCGATACCGTAAGTCGCGATCGACAACCCCGCCAGGGGTGCGGTGATCAGGGGTGATAGCCCAAAGCCAATCACCGTCAGCCCGACGGCTAATCCCTTGCGATCGGGAAACCACTTAGCACTTACAGCGATCGGCACCCCATAGACAATTCCCACGCCAGCGCCAGCAATCAAACCATAAGTAATCACCAGTAGGGGAATACTAGTGGCAAAACTGGATAGGAAATATCCCAAACCAACGATCGTCCCCCCCAGAGCAGTTACTTTGGTTGCACCATAGCGTTCGATGTACCTACTCGCGATCGGCATCACAATTGCAAATACCACCAGTAGTGTCGCAAAGGGAATCAAAGTATCGGTTGCGCTAATTGTGATCCCTTGCTTTTGGAAAGCTTCTGTCAGTGGCTTGCGAAAGATACTCCAGGAGTAAACTGTACCCAGGCAGAGCATTGCTGTAATCCCCAGTGGTAAAAACAGCCATCGACCTTGCCGAGCTGGTAATCCGAATATTCTCAGGTCGTTCATGATATTTTTTGTCTCAACAGTCTAGACAGATCTGTCGCAAGATGGGCTGAAGTGAAGTATAGACGAAAACCGATCGATCTCATCAGATTTAAGTGGATAGTGGATAGTGAATCAAGACTGTCTATTTGAGTCGATCGAAACTATAATCTCATTCATTTTTGTTGCTGACTAAAGCTCCTCGCCATTGCTTTAAATTCTGGTAGATATTCATCACGAACTTTAGTGCCAACAATACCTTGAATCAAGATATAGGATTTATGATCAAATAACATCACTTGATAGACAGTAGTTGGAGTACCTGAAGATGTATCCTTTGCATCAGCAACAATTTCATAACCATCCAAACCATCGATCGAAATTGGCTCAGTACTGGTAACTGAATTGATCTTGACACTGGTAGTCTGGGATAGTCTTCGAGTTGCAAATTCTTTTTTGTCGGAGATCTCCACCTGTGAGAACGATCGAGCGACAACAAATAGGGGATCTTCTGGTGACTTCGCCGGAATCGTCCCATCTTTTGTATACAGCAGCATCTTGCCAACCACTCGGGTGAGTTTTAATTTTTCAGATGCGGCAATCTTGAATCCCACGTCAGAACCGAGTACGGGTGGCGGAGTCGTATCGTTTTTAG